>NZ_JAFLCJ010000020.1:0-103772 GCF_017302695.1 Leptolyngbya sp. UWPOB_LEPTO1
CCAGGAAGGCACAGGGGAAGAGCAGGATGCCCGACCAACCGACGAAGACGAATCTGTCGCGTTTGAGCCAGTCATCGAGAGCGTCAAAGACTCCTCTCTGCGGCGCGCGACCTACTGCGATGGTCATGAATCAAAATCCTCTAGCTTAATAAAAACTGCTGGCTGTCTAGAGTGAACGAGTTTATATGCCTATATATAATAAGAGAAATTAGAAAATTTACAAACCGACACGTCGAATCTCAGCATAATTTTTTTGTACTTTTTTGCGATCGCTAAACAAATCAGGCTTTTCAGCATTTCAGTCTTTGAATCGCTTTATGAGAACGCTCGATTGTCAATGAGTAACTATACTTATGTTTACTTGTACTTAACGAAGTGTTGCAGGCGGTATACTAATTAAGATTGTCTGTAAGATTGTAGATCGGGCTGGGATACGGTTTGACGCGATCAATGAATTTGAGATTTTGTAAGTTTTTTAGGTAGTAAAAGCGCTATGGCGGCACAAACCACATCATCTTCAGAAAGCCTTGTTTTGAGGCAGCCAGTCTTAGGTGCGCGGCGGTTCAGTAACTATTTTTGGGCAACGGTTGTTTCAGTAGGAGCGACTGGATTCTTCCTAGCTTCAATTTCTAGCTATACCAAAACGAATTTTTTGCCGTTTTCTGATCCGACTCAGCTTGTCTTCGTGCCGCAAGGACTCGTGATGGGCTTTTATGGCACGGCTGGATTATTGTTGGCAACCTATTTATGGTTGACGATTTCTTGGGATTTAGGCGGCGGTTACAACGAATTTAACAAAGAGAAAGGCGAAGTCAAAATCTTTCGCTGGGGTTTTCCTGGAAAAGATCGTAAGGTTGAAGTTGATTTGAAGACTTCGGATGTTCAGGCAGTGAAAGTGACGCTGAGAGAAGGGGTCAATCCTCGACGATCGCTGTACTTGAAAGTGAAAGGAATGCGCGATATTCCTTTGACTCGCGTCGGACAGCCGATGACACTAGCAGAATTAGAGAACGAAGCAGCAGGATTGGCGAAGTTTTTAAGTGTTCCCTTAGAAGGTTTATAAGGGCGGATTTACGATGCTGTAGCAAACGTTGACGCAGCTTACAGATGATGAATTCTGTTGATAGAAACTGATGAATGTATAGAAAAGCTTGTGGGTGTGGAATCTACAAGCTTTTTTATGCTTCATTTGCGCGAATGTGCGTAAGATGTTAGTTGGCTTTTTGTTGGAATAGGTATCTAGAAATGCAGACAAAACTCCAGAATTGGCTTGTATGTTTATTGGTCATCACAATGTTTGCCTTAGTTGGGTGTAATTCTCAACCGGAAACTTCTGCCGCTCCAACCGGATCGCCTACTCCAAGCCCTTCTACACCAGCAACAAGTTCGCCAACGGCAACGACACTGCCTCGCTTAGAAGGAAAAGCAACCGTGGTGATGACGGTGAAAGGTGCGCCCATCACAATGGAATTAGATGGAACCAGTGCACCGATTACAGCCGGAAACTTTGTCGATTTGGTAAACCGCAAGGTTTATGACGGATTGGTGTTTCATCGTGTAGTGCGGGAACCTCAACCGTTTGTAGTGCAGGGTGGCGATCCTCAAAGTAAGAATCCGAATGTACCGCTCGATCGTTTGGGAACAGGTGGATTTATTGATCCAGCAACTCAGCAACCGCGAGACATTCCATTGGAAATTACGCCCCGAGATGCAAAAGAGCCGATTTATAGCCGTACATTTAGAGAAGCTGGGGTGAATGTTCCACCGAAACTTAGACATACTCGTGGAGCAGTCGCGATGGCGCGATCGCAGTCTCCGGATTCGGCTTCATCACAGTTCTATGTCGCGTTGGCAGATTTGCAATTCCTAGATGGCGATTATGCCGTGTTTGGATATGTGACCCAGGGAATGGAGACGGTGGATAAGATTCAACAGGGCGATCGTATTGAATCTGCGAAGGTCACTCAGGGATTAGAAAATTTAAAGGGAGGTTCGGCGAGTCCAGCGGCGAGTCCAAGCGCAAGTCCTTCTCCAAGTCCGACGACTTCACCCTAGTGAGAAAATGAAGAGTTGGGAGTGGTTTCTTCATTCCCCAACTTCGTTTTTCACGTTTAACCTTGCGAACTACTCAATGGATGTCGTTGTTACTGGGATTGGTTTAGTCTCAGCGTTGGGAAATCTAATGTCGAGTTGGAAAGGGTTGGTAGAAATGCGATCAGGCATTCAGTTCTACCAGCCTTTTTCGTGTGTGGAGCCGAAACCCATCGCATTGATTGAACAACAGCCGAGTGAGATTTTAACGTTGACGCGACAGGTTGTAGCAGATGCGATCGAGGATGCAGGATTAGAATCACCTTTGTTGGACTGTGGGATTGTGCTGGGGTCAAGTCGTGGCAACCAGATGCAGTGGGAAAAGTTAGCGGCAGGGCAAGGGGAGATATCAAACTGGTTGAATACGTTGCCCAATGTGGCGGCGATCGCGACGGCTCAGATGGTCGGCTCTCAAGGGATTGTGTTGGCTCCGATGGCCGCCTGTGCGACTGGACTTTGGGCGATCGCGCGCGCGGCGGAATTGATTCGCAGTAGACAGTGCGATCGTGTCATTTGTGGAGCGATCGAAGCACCCATTACTCCTCTGACCCTGATTGGATTTGAACGGATGGGAGCCTTAGCGAGAGAGGGAGCGTTTCCGTTCGATGTAGATCGACAAGGCTTAGTATTAGGAGAAGGCGGGGCAGTTTTGATTTTGGAGTCGGCGGAGTTAGCCGCTCAAAGAAATGCCCAAATCTATGGACGAATTTTGGGGGCTGGACTGACAGCGGATGGGTATCATGTCAGCGCGCCGGAACCTGAGAGCCGAGCCGCGATCGCTGCGGTTCAACACTGTTTGGAGCGGAGTCAGCTTCGACCCCAAGAGATTGACTACATTCACGCTCATGGAACGTCTACCCAATTGAACGATCGCAATGAAGCCCAGTTAATTCAGCGCTGTTTTTCCGATTCGGTTTGGGTCAGTTCGACGAAGGGAGCGACCGGACATACTTTGGGTGGATCGGGTGCTTTGGGAGCGGCGTTTTGTTTGATGGCTTTGCAAGAGCAAATTGTGCCACCGAATGTAGGTTTGCGAGAATTGGAGTTTGAGTTAGCGATCGCGCGATCGGCTCAGACCGCAAAATTAGAAAATGTTCTGTGTTTTAGTTTTGGATTCGGGGGACAGAATGCGATCGTTGCTTTTTCGCGGTGAAAATTGCTATGGATGATATCCCTCTCTCTCCCGCAGTTTATATTGTCGGTGCAGGACCAGGCGATCCCGATTTACTGACGGTAAAAGCGCAAAAACTTTTAGCTCAGGCAGATACGATCGTATTCGCTGATTCCTTAGTTCCTCTTCAAATTCTTGAGGGGATTCGGGCTGATGCTGAGGTGATTCCGACAGCAGATAAGACTTTAGAAGAGATTTTGCCGATTCTGATTGATCGAGTGCGATCGCACAAATCGGTGATCCGGCTTCATTCCGGCGATCCTTGTCTTTACAGTGCTATCCAAGAACAAATGCAGGCACTATTTGATGCGGATATTCCGTTTGAAGTCATTCCAGGCATTAGTGTTTATCAGTTAGCGGCTGCGCGGTTGCGAGTTGAATTTACCGTTCCAGGCTTAGTGCAGTCGATCATTCTGACTCGCATTA
Source organism: Leptolyngbya sp. UWPOB_LEPTO1 (assembly GCF_017302695.1). Lineage (NCBI taxonomy): Bacteria > Bacillati > Cyanobacteriota > Cyanophyceae > Leptolyngbyales > Leptolyngbyaceae > Leptolyngbya > Leptolyngbya sp. UWPOB_LEPTO1. Next base: position 3,689 of record NZ_JAFLCJ010000020.1, read on the forward strand.
GCGGACGGACTCAGGTACCAGAATCCGAAGAACTTTCGTCATTGGCAGCCCATCGCTCAACGCTTTGTCTCTATCTCAGTGCGCGCCATGTTGAAACTGCTCAGCACAAACTTCTGCAACACTATTCAGCCGAAACGCTGGTTGCAATTTGTTTTCGCTTAGGTTGGGAAGATGAAAAAATTCGAGTCGTTCCCCTTGCTCAAATGGCAGAAGTGACCCAACAGGAAAATCTAATTCGGACAACCCTTTATGTGATTAGTCCTGCCTTGAGTGCTGCAACTGTTCCTTATGGGTCTGAAGGCGTGAATTTAAACGCGCGATCGCGACTTTATGATCCACAACACGATCGCTTGTTTAAAGATCATCCAACTTCCGAATAATGTCTTGATTGATAGAGTTCACCTAGCACTGCATTAAGGATAAAAGCTGTACTTCGGCAATCCTAGAGTTTCATCCCATCCCATCATGATGTTGAGACATTGAATTGCCTGCCCTGCCTGTCCCTTCATTAGATTGTCGATCGCGGACATGACAATCACTCTGCCCGTTCGTTGATCGACTTCAATGCCGATATAGCAAAGATTTGTTCCACATGCCCATTTGGTCTGCGGATAGGTTCCACTGGGCAACAACTTCACCCAAGGTGACGATCGATAAAATGCCCCATAAATTGTCAGCAAATCATCCCGCACCAATCCTGGATCGCGCAACGTTGCATAAACCGTGGATAAAATCCCGCGCACCATTGGGATTAAATGCGGTGTGAACTGAACAAGCACATCATGCCCGGTCAGATCGCTACAAATCTGCTCAATCTCTGGGGTATGACGATGCCGCGCCACACCGTAAGCCCCCAGCGAATTATCCGCCTCGGCGAGTAGGAAGCCAGTCTTGGGAACTCGCCCGCCGCCAGAAGTCCCAGACTTCGCATCAATAATTGCAGTTCCTGGATCAACCAATCCCTGCTTTAGCAAAGGAGACAACGCCAACAAACTTGCGGTCGGATAACATCCCGGGCAACCGACTAAATTCGCTCCAGCAATGCGATCGCGATACAACTCCGGCAAGCCATAGACTGCCGTTTCAGCGACGGCATCATCGGTACGATCGCCGCCATACCACTGCTTGTAAACTGACAAATCCGCAAAACGATAGTCGGCTGACAGATCCAAAACCTTACAGCCGCGCTCTAGCAACGTTGGAGCCATCTTCAGTGCCAAACCATTTGGCAAAGAAAGAAAAACGACATCGCAACGTTCAGCAATTTTATCGAGATCAATTGCTTCGATCGGCTGTTGTACTGCGTAAAAAAGATGAGGATACTGAGCAGAGAAATCCTGTCCCGCAGTACTATCGCCGCCCAAATAAGCCAACTCCAGGCGCGGATGATCCAGCAACAGGCGAACGAGTTGAACTCCTCCGTAACCTGATGCGCCTATAATCCCGACGGAGATCCGTTCTGAATCACCCATAGCCTTCGACCTTCTGTGAATCACCTTAATGTTTGCTGCATTGTAATGCCGATCGTGAAATTCTCAAAGCCGATCTCGACAGATTTCAGCCGTTACACTTGCATTTTTAATCTATGGTCACACTTCAATCAAAACTGCTTCGCTCGATACGACTTCAGAGAATTGACGAATGTGAATACTCACTGGTTTTCTCATAAATCTTACGGATCTGTACAATATCCTACGTATTGATTTTTAGAAGTGTAGCGTGCGATGCTTGCCTCCTGCCCATCCCTCTGCGTAAAAAGAATTACAATTAGACGATGAGTTCCGTAGTCAAAAGAATTACAATCAAAGATAAGTCCGCTTCAAGAAACTTTACGGTGTGGTCGCCTTGAACTTCTCTGTTAAATCGTCTCAACCAACCTATACCCAACCGTTTACCTTCGATTCGATCGATGATGCCCTCGCCGACTTGAAAATCGGAAAAGCGATCGTTGTTGTCGATGATGAGAACCGGGAGAACGAGGGGGATGTCATCTGCGCCGCGCAGTTTGCCACGGCTGACATGATTAATTTCATGGCAGTTTATGCTAGAGGTCTGATCTGTCTCGCTATGACGGGAGAACGGCTCGATGAGCTAGATATCCCTTTAATGGTTCGAGAAAATACGGATACGAATCAGACGGCTTTCACTGTCAGTATTGATGCGTCTCCTCGGATCGGCGTCACGACCGGGATTTCCGCCGACGATCGCGCTAAAACAATCCAGGCTGTTCTTGATCCCGACACGCGTCCGACTGATTTACGTCGTCCTGGACACATCTTCCCGATCCGCGCACGCAGCGGCGGTGTTCTGAAACGTGCAGGACATACTGAGGCAGCGGTCGATTTATCTCTCTTGGCAGGTTTATATCCGGCGGGTGTGATCTGTGAAATTCAAAACCCAGATGGATCGATGGCAAGGTTGCCACAGCTCATCGACTACGCCCGTGAGCATGATTTAAAAATTATCAGCATCGCCGATCTGATCAGCTATCGGTTAAAGCATGAACGATTTGTACATCGAGAAACGGTTGCTGATTTACCTTCCCAATTTGGGCACTTTAAGATTTATGGCTATCGGAATCTGCTCGACAATACAGAGCATGTGGCGATCGTCAAAGGTGATCCCGCCGAGTTTTCAAACCAGCCTGTGATGGTGCGCGTCCATTCAGAATGTTTGACTGGTGATTCTTTAGGGTCATTGCGCTGCGATTGCCGAGTGCAACTGGAAGCTGCATTGAAGATGATTGAGCATAACGGTTCCGGTGTCGTCGTGTATTTGAGACAAGAAGGGCGAGGGATTGGCTTAGTGAATAAGCTGAAAGCCTACTCGCTGCAAGACATGGGACTCGATACCGTTGAAGCCAATGAAAAGCTAGGATTTCCAGCAGATTTGCGGGATTACGGAGTGGGCGCTCAGATCTTGAACGATCTGGGGGTAAAACAGATTCGTCTAGTCACCAATAATCCGCGCAAGATTGCAGGACTTAAAGGCTATGGATTGGAAATGATCGATCGCGTTCCTTTATTAACAGAAGCGACGACTTACAATTCTGGCTATTTGGCGACGAAAGCAGAAAAATTAGGGCATTTATTTCTTCGCACTTACTTAGCAACCATTTCGATCAATTTAAGAGATGATCTGAATTCTGTGACCGAGCGGTATGCGCTGCTTGAGAAATTACGGCATGTGGCGAAAGCTCGGGATTTGATGTTACAGGAAGAAACTCGACCGATGGCGCTCGCGCTGTTTGATCGATCGTCATTGATCATCAATTTAGGCTTTGAGCATGAAATCGCCGCTGATGCCGAGTGGTACAAGTCTGCGCAGCATCCGTTTACGATCGCTGTTGCCGATATGTTGGATCAAATTACGATGGGCCTGTCTCTAGAGAAGATGGAGTTCCTCGTTTCACCTGGAAGTGATCCATTAGTTGGACTCCAGATTCAACTCGATCGTCAAACCTTCCCGTTACATCGTCTGCCTTCTACGATCTGTGACTTGCTGACAACTCAAACGATTTACAGCTTCTTGAAGGTCTAAGTCCGGCTGTGCATCTATCCTGGTTTTGATTGAAGGAGTGCTGGACTGTCCAGAGTGACTGACATTTCTTCAAACTCAGGATTCTCCTGAAACACCACCAAATCAAACCAGAAGGTTGTGCCACAGCCGACTTCGCTGACGAGGCGGACATGGCTCCGATGACGCTCAATAATATTTTTGACGATCGATAGTCCTAAGCCTGTTCCTTCTAAGGTATGGACTCGGTTTTCGACTCGGAAGAAGCGATCGAAGATTGCTTCTTGATCTGCGCCATCAATTCCAATGCCAGTGTCACCGATTTCAACTCTCACGAACTGCTGGACTTGATCTTCAGATGATCTTAAAGAGTAGGCGCGCAGGGCGACTTTTCCACCCGCCTCGGTGAACTTCAAAGCGTTGCCCACGAGATTCGCAAAGACTTGCAGCAACAGATCGTAATGCCCAAACACAGGCGGCAGATCGGGTTCAATATCTTTAATCAGTTCAATGCCTTTGTCTTTGGCGTTGAGTTGGTAAGTTCTGAGAATTTGTTCGATCGGTTGTACTAAGTCGATCGCTTCAAATTGATAAATCTTGCAGGATTCGAGGCGAGACAGATCTAAAACATCGTTAACCAGGCGAGTTAAGCGATCTGTTTCTCGATTTGCGGTTTCCAAAAATTCGAGCTTCTGAGTTTCGCTGAGTTCGTCGCCGTATTCGTAGAGCGTTTCAATAAACGACTTGATGTTGAATAATGGCGTTCTCAGTTCGTGCGAGACATTGCTGATAAATTGACTTTTTGCTTCATTCAGTTCAACTTCGCGGGTAATGTCTTGCACCGTCACCGCAATTCCTTTCACGTTGTCTCGGACTGGATCGACGACGGCATTTAAAAGAATTCTCAGCGTCCGGTTATTCGGCTCGATCGCGGTAATCCGAAATTCTGCTTCTTCTCGCAATTCGCCACGCGCCATTTGAAAGAGCGGGCGCGTCAGTTCGACTTGAACGGCAACCGGGAAGAAATACATGGCGTTTTCGCTTTCGATCGCTTTGTTCTCCCAGCCAAAGATTCTCCGTGCGGTGGGGTTGGCAAGAACAATCCGCATGTTGGCATCGAGCAGAACGGCTCCATCTGCGATCGTCGAAATCAAAGTCTCAAGCTTTGCTTTCTCGGCGGTCAATTCCTCAATGTTCTGTTCTTCATAGCGTTCTAAGCGTTCTGCCATGTCATTAAAGCTGGCAATCAGTTCGCTCAGTTCCACGCCTGCGCCAACAGGCAGTTCGACTCGTTGTTTGAAATTTCCTTTAGCGATGTTTCTCACGCCGATCACGAGTTCCCGAATCGGTTTAGTAATTTGCAGCGCGTTGAAGACTGCACCAAGAATGACCATCACCCAGATTGAGACGAAAACCGCGATCGTGACGTCTCGCGTTAAATGCGATGAGGTGACAACGGTTGGATTGGGATTGGTTCCGATCGCTAAAACGCCTAAGTATTTGTTCTCAAAAACCAAGGGCACAAACACATCGGTGACTTCACCATCCGGCGTAATGTGCTGACGCACCATGGGACGATTGGTGCGTTCATTAAAGTCTTCAGGCAGTTGAATTTTGCGCTGAATGGTTAGGGAATTTTGAACCTCGGAATCCGAGAAAGGAATGCCGAAGAAAATATTGCCATCGGCATCGGCATAGAGCATGTAGCGAATGCTAGAAGTGCTGCCATAAAACCGATGCGAGAATTGAGCCAGTTCGGTGCGATTTTCTTCATTCACCAATGGCGCAACGTTGGCGGCTAATAACAAGCCTAAATCACTGCCGAAGCGAGTGTCATTCATTCGGGCATCGAGCTGGATCGTATTGACTGCCCAAAATGTGAGACCGCTCATGACGATCGAAACGACTAAAGTTGCCGCCGCCATCAGTTTTGTCTGGAGGCTAAATCCTGACCACCAGCGTCGTAAAACGTCTCGAATCGGTGTGATAAAGGAGGACACGGGCAGATTCTAAAGAATGAAGAACGAAGGTTGAAACTTAATAGTTTGTTTCACGCCTTACTGTCTTTTAATCTTACTGTGTTTAGGGAATCTGAAACTTTTGCCTAAGTGATGCAGTGCCGCGAAATTTCGGAAGTGGAACGCGGTATAAAACGATAGCAATTCTGGTGGAGTTGTAAGTCCCAAAAAGAGTGGGGAGTAGGGAGTAAGTCTAGGTGACTCCCTACTCCCCACTGTCAAACTGCTCACAGGGATGTTGAAAAACTACCGCTTCACATACTTTTTCCTCGGACTCGGTGCGCGATGTCTCGACGGAAGTACATCCCCTCGAATTGAATTTGATCGACGGCTCGATACGCCTGCTCGATCGACTGGTCAAAGGTGTCTGCGATCGCCGTTACACCAAACACGCGACCTCCATCTGTGACGATTTGTTGATTCTTCATTTGGGTTCCGGCATGGAAGACGGCTGCACCCGTCTCTTCTGCGGCTGTAATTCCGTTGATCGGCAAGCCTTTCGGATAATTGCCGGGATATCCTTCTGAAGCAATCACTACGCAAGTTGCTGCTCCTGATTTCCATTCGATCTCTGGAAAGTTTGCTAATTTCTGCTTGGCACAGGCATAGAGCAGTTTTTCCAGCGGCGTTTCTAGTAAAGGCAGAACGACTTGAGTTTCGGGGTCGCCAAATCGACAGTTAAATTCGATCACTTTCGGATCGCCTTCGGGTGTGATGATCAATCCAGCGTAGAGGATGCCTCGATAATCGATATTGCGATCGCGCAACGCTTGAATGGCTGGCTCCAGGATTTCTGTTTGAATGCGCTGTTTTAAGTCTGGAGTGACGATCGGGGCTGGAGCGTAAGCCCCCATGCCGCCTGTATTCTCGCCAGTATCGTTCTCGCCAATTCGCTTATGGTCTTGAGCGGGCAATAAGGGACGAATCGTTAGACCATCGGTGACGGCTAGAATCGAAACTTCTTCACCTTGCAGATATTCTTCGATCACGACTTGGCTACCTGCTGCGCCAAATTGTCCGGAGAAACAAGCAGTGACCGCAGTTTCAGCTTGTTCGAGCGTCATAGCAACGGTGACGCCTTTTCCGGCAGCTAAGCCATCGGCTTTGATCACGATCGGCGCTCCTTGAGAGCGGATATAAGCGATCGCAGATTCTGCGTCTGTGAAAACTTCTGCCCGCGCAGTGGGAATGCCTGCGGCTTTCATCAAGTCTTTTGCCCAGGCTTTACTCGACTCGATTTGTGCCCCCTCTCGGGTTGGTCCAAAGACGGTTAATTCCTGCGCTTTGAGATAATCTGTAATGCCGAGCGATAGCGGTAATTCTGGCCCGACAACGATCATTCCAATGTTGTTGACTAAGGCATATCGGGCAATACCTTCAAAGTCATCTACAGAAAGCGCTAAATTTCGGCAATTCTTCAGAGAAGCCGTCCCGCCATTTCCCGGAACACAGACCACCTGTTGCACTTGCGGGGACTGCAAGAACTTCCAAGCTAGGGCATGTTCTCGCCCACCATTGCCAACAACCAAAACTCTCACAGATTCCTCACCCAAACCAAATGGATAAATTCATCAAGAAATAGCGCGATCGATTTTCGCATCTAGTCCAGTACAAATCTTAAGCCTAACTGTAAAATCTTCAGTGCGCGGAAATTATGAATTTTCGTTTAATTCCAGCAAATCGCAAATTTTTGGCTGAAACTTTTCCAGAGTCTGGAATTCTATTAAGTAGATAGGGTGATCGCTTCTAGAGATAAATTTATGACAAGATTTGACTGGTGGGGCTTCAGTGGAATGGCAATTGCCGGAGTTGTTTCATTGACCTTCAGTGTGAATGCGGCTGAACCGCCCAAACAACCGGATAAATTTCCGCCGAATCCGCTGGAGTTGACGGCTCCTGATCCGCTGTTGCCTGGAGGGCTAAATCGCCCTTTGTCGGAGCCAGAACGCCAAACGTTACGCAAAGCATTAGATGAATTAAATACACAAGCGATCGCAAAACTACGGGCTGGAGATGTTCTAGGATCGTTTGAAATTTGGAACCGAGAATTAAGACTCAGACGGGCGCTGGGATTTTTAGAAGAAGTGCAGGCTTTGGGTCGAGTAGGAGACATCGCTTGGCGACAAAATCTAAATCCCCAAGTCCGAGTGATTACCAATCGTCTGTCCGCGATTCAAACCCAAGTTCAAAGACCGCTGCAAAATCAACAGCAGGTCAGTCTGCCCGATCGCGCTCAGATTTTCCCTGCGTTGGGTATTGCTTATCAACAAGTGCGATCGCCGGGACTGGCGCTGGAAGTCTATCAGCAAATGTTGAGTGAAGCCCGAACGCGAAAAGACTCCGTGGCAGAAGTGAGCTTACTCAATACGATCGGACAATTGCATTTAAGCTGGTTTGATTATCCACCTGCGATCGCGACGTATGAGGAGCTTTTGCAATTGGCGCGATCGCGCAATGATGCGCCTAACATTGTGACAAATTTAGCTCAGCTTGCTTACATTCACGAACAAGCTAAGCAATCAGCTCAAGCGGTGACGTATCAGCAGCAGTTGATTGAGATTTATCAAAAGAATCCGCAGCAAGCTTTGTTCGTTCCGGCTTTGAAGATCAGACAGGGAGATAATTTTGTTGCGAGCCAGCAATTAGATGCGGCAGAAAGGGTATATCAGGATGCATTTGAGCTTGCACAGCCTTTGGGACAGTTGGCATATGCGAGTGATGCGTTGAAAAAATTAGGGGTGCTTTATCGATCGAACAATCGATTAGAGGCAGCACTTCAGGTTTATAACTATTTAGCGGGTGTGCAGCAGCAGGCGTATGACACCTATGGAGTGATGGATGCGCTAGATCAGATTGGTCAGATTCAACTGCAACGAAATGCGCCAGGGGAGGCTGCAAAGGCATTTCAGCAAGGGTTAGAAGTTGCGAAACAAATTAATTATCGAGTTGATTATTTCACTCAGCAGATCCAGAAGATTCAAGCAGCAAAATAAATCGTTTCTAAAGGAGCTGTGACAATTCGCGGACTCCGGACTTCTTCTGCGGTAGAAAAGAAACAGTGTTGTCTCTGAGTTGCCCCGATGAGTACGGACGAAAAGAAGGATTTTTTTGTCAGCTACAATCGGCATGACAAAGCTTGGGCTGAGTGGATTGCTTGGCTCTTGGAAGAATCGGGATATACTGTCGTGATTCAAGCCTGGGATTTTCGTCCAGGTGGGAATTTTGTGCTGGATATGCAACGAGCAGCATCCGAGGCAGAACGAACGATCGCGGTTTTATCTGAAAACTATCTCAGTTCGCAATTTACCCAGCCTGAATGGGCATCAGCTTTTGCACAAGATCCAACGGGGGAGAAGCGATCGCTCATTCCCATCCGAATTGGAGGCTGTTCGCTGACTGGAATGTGGGCAACGATCGTCTATGTTGATTTAGTCGAAGTTGATGAGGTATCAGCGCGGGATTTAGTTTTACAAGCGGTGCAAAATGGACGCACTAAACCTGATCAACAGCCGCAATTTCCGAGGCAATCGGGGACGATCAGCGATCGAGCAAAACCTATTTATCCCCCAAATCTGATTCAGAACTTGCCGTATGGAAGTATGAACTTTGTCGGACGAGAGGTGGAGCTTGAACAGATTCATCAGCAGTTGCAACAAAGTTCGACGGTGGCAATTTCTGCGATCGCGGGAATGGGCGGCATTGGCAAAACAGAATTAGCGCTGCAATATGCTCGGAAACACTGTCGCGAAGGATCTTATCCAGGTGGATTGTGCTGGCTGAGGGCACGTGAGGAAGTCGGAACTCAGATTATTAGCTTTGTACGATCGTATTTAGATTTGACTCCGCCAGAGGATCTCGAATTAGTCGAAAAGGTGCGCTGGTGCTGGCGACGCTGGCGAGAGGGAGCAGCATTGCTAATTTTTGATGATGTGCAGAAGTATGAGGATATTGAATCGTTTCTGCCGCCACAGGAATCTAGGTTTAAAGTGCTGATGACTTCGCGATCGCGCTTCGGATCTCCGGTGCAAGAATTACAGCTTGATGTGTTATCGGAAGGGAAAGCGCTGGAATTATTGCGATCGTTGGTGGGAGATTCGCGGGTTGATGAGGAGTTAGCGCGATCGAAAGAACTGTGTGAGTGGTTAGGTTATTTGCCGTTGGGGTTGGAGTTGGTTGGGCGGTATTTGGCGAAGAAGCGGGATTTATCGATCGAGCTTTTGTGGCAACGGTTGCAAGAAAAACGATTGGAAGCGAGAGCGTTTAAGCAAGCGGAACCGGAAATGACGGCATCGTTGGGAGTTGCAGCGGCGTTTGAGTTGAGTTGGCAATCTTTGAATGAGGTTGCACAGCAAGTCGCAGCCGTTTTGAGCCTGTTTGCCTTGGCTGAGATTCCGTGGAAGCTGGTAGAACAGTGTTTGCTGGAGGTCGATGCGGAGGAGTTGGAGGACCTTCGCGATCAGACGCTTCTTGGTGCAAATCTGCTGAAGCGCGTGGATCAAGAAATGTACCAACTGCATCAATTGTTGAGGGAATTTTTTGCGTCGAAGCGAGAGCAACGAGCAGATGTGGAGAAATTGAAGCGGAAGTTTTATGAGGTGGTGATTGCTGAGGCGGAAAGAGTTAAGGAGAAGCCGGAGCGATCGCTCATCAAGGAATCGACTGTGATGATTGCTCATTTGCAAGCAGCGACTGGACTGTTGGAAAGACCAGAGCAATTGCTGAATCTAGCAACTTGCCTGAATTGGATAGCAGAATTATATTCCGCACAAGGACGCTATAGTGATGCAGAACCGCTCCATATGAGATCACTCTCGATTCGGGAACAGCAGTTAGGGGCAATGCACCCGGATGTGGCACTTAGCCTCAATAATCTGGCATTTCTCTACAACTGCCAAGGACGCTATAGTGATGCAGAACCACTCCATATGAGATCGCTCTCGATTCGGGAACAGCAGTTGGGGGCGATGCACCCTGATGTGGCACTCAGTCTCAACAATCTGGGATTACTCTACGATTCCCAAGGACGCTACAGTGAGGCAGAACCGCTCTTGGCGCGATCCCTCTCGATTCAGGAACAACAATTAGGAGCGATGCATCCTGATGTAGCAACTAGCCTCAGCAATCTGGCAATGCTTTACAATTCCCAAGAACGCTATAGTGAGGCAGAGCCACTCTTGGTGAGATCCCTCTCAATTCAGGAACAACAATTGGGAGCAATGCATCCTAAGGTGGCGGCCAGCCTCAATAATCTGGCATTCCTCTACAACTGCCAAGGACGCTACAGTGAGGCAGAACCGCTCTATGCTCGTTCACTCTCGATTTGGGAACAACAATTGGGAGCAATGCATCCCGATGTGGCAACCAGCCTCAGCAATCTGGCATTCCTCTACCATTCTCAAGAACGCTACAGTAAGGCAGAACCACTCTTGGTACGATCGCTCTCGATTCGGGAACAGCAGTTGGGGGCGATGCATCCTGATGTGGCATCTAGCCTCGGCAATCTGGCAATGATCTACAATTCCCAGGGACGCTACAGCGAGGCAGAACCGCTCTTGGTGCGATCCCTCTCAATTTTGGAACAACAGTTGGGCATCGACCACCCTGAAGTGGTATATGATCTCAATGGCTTAGCAGTGCTCTACCGGTTGCAAAGACGGTACTCTGAGGCAGAACCACTCCTACTCCGCTCACTTAGCATTTTGCGAGAAAAGTTTCCCGCTGACTATTCCTTAACCGCTAGGATTGCCAGTAATCTGGCGCTCCTTTACGATTTGCAAGGGCGCTGTAGTGAAGCAGAATCTCTTTATCTGCAATCATTACCAATCTTGTCTACCAACTTAGAGGAAAGCCATTACTGGAGACAGGAAGCGACAAAGAACTTTCGATCGCTCCTCCAAAAAGCCATTGAAAGCGATCGCATAGATGAGCTATCAGATGACCCGATGACACAATCTATCCTTCAAGAACTTCAAACTAATTCTCTAAACTTGGAGAACAATCAGGAGTAAGTAACAGCGATCACTTTCTGAAGCACACCCCATATAAAGTATTGACATCTCAGACTGCAAGCCATAATGAAATAACACCGCGATTCTCTTCTGCCTATGCAACTGAACATAGAGTTACCGGATCATCTCGCCCAAGCGATCGCCGATTATATCCAAGATCAAACTGACCCAACCGATCTTCCCAATGTTCTCCAAACCGCCTTAGAAAATTTTCTGACCGAGCGGGGTTATCTCTCTCAACCCAAGAAGTGCCTAAGAATTACTCCTGCTGAACAAGGTAGTGGATATCACAATACCTCGATCGAACATGATCAAGTGCTTGCTAACCTCGATCAGGAGCATTTGGTTTGACTCGCGTGCTTGCTGACACAGGCCCACTTTATGCCGCTTACGATCCGAGTGATACCTATCATGCTCAAGCTCTTGCAGAACTCGATCGCTTAGCAACCCAAAATCTAACTGTCCTTGTTTCTTATCCTGTGTTCCTTGAAACGCATAGTCTTATCCTAAAACGCTTAGGAATCCGTATTGGGTTTCGGTACATTGATGAAATCCTCAATGGTGCCGATCTCATTCAACCGACGATCACGGATTACCAAAATGCAACTCAACTGATTCAACAATATCCAGACCAAGCGATTACCCTCTTCGATGCGACAACCACTACGATCGCTCAACGATTGCAACTCCCAGTTTGGACATATGATTTCCATTTTGATGTGATGAAAACAAGAGTTTGGCGGTAATGACCCACGTGCCTGTCCAGCAAATATAAAAATCACTGGAGCAATTTCTACCGAACAGCAACATCTTCGATCGTTTCTCCAAAAAGTTCTCTAGAAGAACTGCATTGATGAACTCTTGGATGATCCATTGACACAATCTATCCCTCAAAAACTTTAAAGTTCATCGAATTGAGGAACGATCGTGTTTCATATAGAAACGATCGTAAGTCCTTACCCTAAAGGCAAAGTAAACCAAAAATTTGCGCCTTTCCCTTCGCAGTTCACACCAATTCGCCCCTGATGTGCTGTAATCACCTGCTTACAAAGAAATAATCCTAATCCCAACCCAGTGCGATGATGATTTTGCGATCCTCTTAGGAAAGGCTTATCGAACAGCAAATTGCACTGATCGGGTGGAATTCCGATTCCATTGTCCGAAATCGTACATTTCATCTCATTCTCAGCCTTCTCTACCTGAATTGCTAAATTGATGCCTGGAAGATTGTGGTTCATAGCATTGGTAATCAGATGTTCTAACACGCGCTGTAACTGGATTGAGTCAGCTAGGAACTGTGGCACATCAGGCGCAATCTGCTTCTCTAAGCAAATTTGATTTTGATGGAGCAATGGCTCTAATCTGTGTAACGTTTGATCGACTAATTCCACGATCGACACACGTTGATAATTCAAACTCAACTTATGTGGTTCCTGCGAATAATTTTCTAGTAAGGAACTAATCAAACTTAATTGGCGATCGCCACTTTCGACCATGCGATCGAGCACGGATTTCGAGAGTGAAATGGTTTCCTCTGCTTTCGTTTGCAACCGTTTCAGAACCATCAACATTCCTAACACAGGCGTTCTCAAATCATGACTTACCGCATGAACCAGCGTGTCCTTCACCTGATTCAACGTCTCTAATTCGATCATTTTCTGCTGCAACTGTGCAGTCCGCTCCTGTACCTGAGATTCTAATCCGCTGGCAAATCCCTGCACCTTTTCATACAGACGTCCCTGCTGAATCGCCAACTCTACCTGAGTCGCTAACCGAGTCAGCAATTCAATTTCAAAATCCTGCCAATTCCTCGGTGCAACGCACTGATGCACATTTAACACACCATACAACCGTCCTTCTTGCCAAATTGCGATTCCAATGCTTGCTTTGACCTGATACATTGCATAATAAAGCTTCAGAAACTCGTTCTGAGTCATGTCTGAATTTGGGTTGACTCGCACAGATTGCTGCTCAAATAAAACGGCAATATCCGCCAAGATTGGTCGAGGCGATCGCGTTCCTAGCATCGGGTTCCATCCGGGTGCAACTGATTCGGCAACAACATCGGTAAACCCTTGTTCATCAAACACAGCAATATGAGCACGATCGGCGTTCAGATACGCTCGAACTTCTGCGACGGTCGTATTCAAAACCTGCTTGACATCTAAAGATTGCCGAATTCTCAATGTGCTTTCAGCTAAAAACTGATCTTGTTCAATTCTGCGCCTTAGTTGAGCTTCGACTGTTTTGCGCTCCGCGATCGTTGCAACTAAAACCAGGGTGATGATTGCCATGATTGCGATCGCAATCTGGATCTGAAACAGTGAAGATTGAAAATTTCCCTGCTGGATCTGGGTCAGTCCCCAAATCGAACTCAAGGATGCAATCAGAAAGCACAACATCGTTCTCTGCTGTCCAAACCGCAGTGCTGCCCAAACTACAAACAGAAATGGTGAATACTTCAGTAAAAGCAGTGCTGCTCCCTGCACAATTGGGGCTGTTCCGGTTGAAGTGGTCAACATTAGCCCATTCCACACTCCCATCAATCCTAACCAGATGTAAAACTCGATCGTCCGTTGACCCACGAGAACGGGCTGCAACTTTTTTAATCTGTTGCGAAAAGAGGGCGGTACACGAAGTTCTTGATTTCCCCACACCACGATCGCGGGTGTGAAAACCAAAATCGAAACTGAACGGTCAAGCCAACTTGCAAACCAATGATTCATAAGCTCCGTCGGTTGGGAGATCGCAGCCGAAGTCAGAGTTGTGATGGTTGCATTCAGCGTGGGGGCAAGAACGGCTCCACATCCAATTAATGCCAACACGTCTCGTACACGACGAAGTAATCTACTAAATTCCACTTGTTTCAACAATTGGCTCGCAACGATAACTTCTAGCGTGTTGCCCGTTGCTGCTAGGAATGCTGTCAGCCAATTGACTTGATCGAGCGATCGCCCAGACATGACTGCACCAGAAAAGACACCGAGCCAAACAGGATGTTCTATCAGTAAAATAGCTGCCAGTGAAATTCCAATCGGGGGATAGAGCACAGATGCCAGAGCACAGTGATTGAGGAGGGCGATGCTCAAGGCAAAACGTGCACTCAAGTAGTACACGATCGCGATGATCGCAATCGCGAACAATGAGTGACCAACCTGAGATAGGTTGAGTTTTGCCATGTGATCCTTGAACAAGGATGTAGCACTCCAATCGCTGGAATAGACTAATCTAGGTTAGAAGGATATTCCTTGATAGGCTTCACCCGGCTGGGTGATCTAGACTGAATTTCAATGAAAAAACGCAAGTTAACCGAATCTTAAATGAGTGTTGTTGAGTTCTGCCAAGTTTCTTATCAACTAAATCAGAGATTGCTGATTGCAGATCTCAGCTTTACAATTTTTTCTGGTGAAACAATTGTTTTACTGGGTCGAAGTGGTTGCGGAAAGACAACGACCCTGAGACTGATCAATCATCTTCTGACCCCTACGCAAGGAGAAGTTCGAGTCGAAGGTCGATCGACTCAATCTTGGAACCCGATCCACTTGCGGCGGCGAATTGGATATGTGATTCAAGAAGTTGGACTCTTTCCGCACTTGAGCGTGGCACAGAATATTGGAGTTGTGCCTGTCCTGGAAAATTGGCAGCCGGAGCGGATTCGATCGAGAGTGATGGACTTGTTAGAACTCGTCGGATTGGAAAAAAGTATTAGCGATCGCTATCCGCATCAATTATCGGGTGGACAAAGACAACGGGTTGGAGTCGCGAGAGCTTTGGCGGCAGATCCGCCGCTGTTACTGATGGATGAGCCGTTTGGGGCACTTGATCCGATTACGCGCGTCGAACTTCAGCGAGAGTTTCAGCGGTTGCAAGAGCAGTTAGGGAAAACGATCGTCTTTGTCACGCATGATATCCGTGAGGCGTTTAAGTTGGGAACTCGGATTGGATTGATGCAAGCTGGTCGGTTGATAGAAATTGCGACTCCGGCTGAATTTGAGCGATCTCAGCATCCAGAAGCCAGAGCATTTTTGAGCGCGAGAGACTGAGAGGAATTGAGATGGAATTCTGGACGCGGTATGGCGAGGAGATTTTACAGCGAAGTGGAGAGCATTTATTTTTAGTGGCAGTGGCAATGGCGATCGCAATCCTCATCGGCATTCCGTTGGGAATTTTGATCACGCGATATTCGAGACTTGCGAAACCGATTTTGGGGTTTGCCAATGTGATGCAGACGATTCCGAGTCTGGCGCTGTTTGGCATTCTGTTGCCGATTCCGATCATTGGGGGAATTGGAGAGAAAACTGCGATCGTGGCGTTGGTGCTGTATTCGCTGCTGCCGATTATTCGCAATACTTTTGTTGGGATTAACTCGGTCGATCCCGCTGTTCGAGAAGCAGGACGAGCCATGGGAATGAGCGATCGTCAATTGCTGTTACAAGTTGAAATTCCATTGGCGATGAGTGTGATTTTGTCGGGTATTCGGCTGGCAACTGTGATTGGGATTGGATTGGCAACGATCGCATCGGCAATTGGGGCAGGAGGATTAGGAGAATTTATTTTTCGAGGAGTCGCGATTGTAGATAATCAACTGATTCTTGCAGGCGCGATTCCGGCTGCAATAATGGCGTTAGGTGCAGATTGGATTTTAGGTTGGGTTGAACGACGATTGACGGTTAAAAAATGAAGCTGAAAAAACTTTTTACATTTGCACTCCTCGCTGTTTGTTTAACGGGTTTGATCGTGGCTTGTCAGCCCGGGGGAGATCGCATTGTTATTGGCTCGAAAAACTTTACAGAGCAGAATATTTTAGGTGAACTGCTGGCGCAGCAGATTGAGCGGAAAACAAATTTGAAAGTCGATCGTCGATTGAATTTAGGTGGAACGTTTATCTGTTTGACGGCAATTCAGAAAGGTGAAATTGATATCTATCCCGAGTACACGGGAACGGCTTATAACGCGATTTTGAAGCTTGGAGCAAACAGCGATCCCAAAAAGACACGTGAAACAGTCGAGAGTCGATTTAAGCGCGACTTTAAGCTGCTCTGGTCAAAGCCGTTTGGCTTTAATAATTCTTTTGCGATGGTGATTCGAGGCGAAGATGCTCGCAGATTGAAGCTACAAACATTGTCCCAAGCTGCGCCTCAAACTCCAAAATGGCGGGCGGGATTTGGTCCTGAATTTCTCAATCGTGAAGATGGATTTCCAGGACTTGCCAAGCATTACAATCTCAAATTTACTCAGCCGCCAAAAGTGATGGATTTGGGACTCTTGTATCGATCGCTCAACGATAAACAAGTGGATATCGTGGCTGGCAATACAACTGACGGGCTGCTTTCGACTCTGGATCTGACGGTGTTGCAAGACGATAAACGCTATTTCCCACCCTATGAGGCTGCCGCAGTTGTCAGACAAGAAACCTTGCAGAAACACCCAGAACTCAAAGACGTTTTGGATCAGCTTGGAGGCTTGATTTCTGATAAAACCATGCAGGAATTGAACTTCCGTGTGGATGGAAAGAAAGAAGATATCAAAGCAGTTGTTCGGGATTTCTTAAAGTCTAGATAGGTAGACTAGTTAGTTAGAGAGCGTTTGAACCGTATCAACAGTTTCCTCGCCCCGTTCTATCTCGCCCTGGAATAGAATTCCGGGCTAACGGTGCGAAGTCCTTTGAAAAGGACTGAAGACCTGATTGTAATTGGTTTTTCGTCCCTTTAGTGGACTTCGTTCAACTAGCCCGGATTTTCAATCACGGGCGGGTGAATGCGATGAACGATACGTTCCAAACATTCTCTTAGTTAACTGCATTGATTTTCCGGAGTGGAGAAATGGAGAGAACCCAAGCTCAGATTGCTCCCTATTCCCCCACTCCTCACTCCCTCACTCCCCCACTATCCTTGCTTATGCTTCCCTATCCCATCACTCCCACCGTTGAGCAGAAAGACATCTATCACGGACTCGAAGTTGCAGATCCGTATCGCTGGTTAGAAGACCCCGACTCTGAGCAAAGTCGTACCTGGATTGAGGCTCAAAATCAATTGACGTTTCGCTATCTCGAACAGCTTTCGCAGCGCGAATCGATTCGACAACGGTTGACTCAGCTTTGGGACTATGAGAAATATGGCACGCCGTTTCAAGCTGGCGATCGCTATTTTTATTTCAAAAATGACGGCTTACAAAATCAAAGTGTACTTTATACATTGAATTCGCTAGAAGATCAGCCGCGAGTCTTATTTGATCCAAATCAGCTTTCAGACGATGGCACGATCGCGCTGTCTGGTCTTGCGATTAGTGATGACGGTCAATGGATGGCTTATGCTCTTTCTACTTCGGGATCTGATTGGAAAGAATGGTATGTACGCGATGTGGAGACGGGAGAAGATCAAAGCGATCGAGTCAAGTGGGCGAAATTTTCCGGTGTTGCTTGGACACATGATCATCAAGGATTCTTCTACTCTCGCTATCCTGAACCGAGCGAAACGACACAGTTTGAAGACATCAACTATTTTCATAAACTCTACTACCATCAACTCGGAACAGACCAAGCTGAGGATGTTCTAGTGTTTGAGCTTCCTGAGCAGAAAGAAGCGTTGATAGATGGCGAGGTGACCGAGGACGGGAATTACTTGATCATCACAGTCCGCTTCGGATCAGAGCCGAAGAATTTGATCTATTACAAAGATTTGACTGTTCCCTATGCTCCGGTAGTTGCTTTGATCGATCAGCTAGAAGCTAGCTATCACTTGATCAACTCTGAAGGAAGTCTGTGCTGGTTTCAAACTAATCTTGATGCACCACGCGGGCGAGTGATTGCGATCGACTTAGAAAATGCTCAGCGTGACCAATGGCAAGAAGTGATTGCAGAAACTTCGGAAACGCTTGATAATGTCAGCCTTTTTGGTCATCAATTCGTTGTGTCATCTCTCAAAGATGCTTGTAGCCAAATTAAGATCCTGAATCTTCAGGGTGAATTGATTCGAGTCGTCGAATTGCCTGGGATTGGTTCAGTGGGAGGATTTGGTGGAAAGCGAAGTCATACTGAGACGTTCTATAGCTTTACGAGTTTTACAACACCCACAACGATTTATCGCTACAACTTAGAGACAGGAGAAAGTACGCTATTCCGACAACCGCAAGTTGAGTTCGATCCTCACGACTACGAAGTTCAACAAGTTTTTTATCAGAGTAAAGATGGAACTCAGGTTCCGATGTTCATTGCCCATAAAAAAGGCTTAGAACTGAATGGAAACAATCTCACCTGTCTGTATGGCT
The DNA here is from genome assembly GCF_017302695.1 of Leptolyngbya sp. UWPOB_LEPTO1. NCBI lineage: Bacteria > Bacillati > Cyanobacteriota > Cyanophyceae > Leptolyngbyales > Leptolyngbyaceae > Leptolyngbya > Leptolyngbya sp. UWPOB_LEPTO1. The sequence goes on from NZ_JAFLCJ010000020.1 coordinate 22,497, forward strand.
ATGGTGGCTTTAATGTTTCACTGACGCCGAGTTTCTCGATCGCGAATCTCGTTTGGATGGAGCGCGGAGGGGTCTATGCAATCCCGAATCTGCGCGGAGGCGGTGAGTATGGTGAAGCTTGGCATCAAGCAGGAACAAAACTCAATAAGCAGAATGTGTTTGACGATTTTATTGCAGCAGCAGAATGGTTAATCGAGCATGCCTACACGTCTGCTAGTAAGCTCGCAATTTCTGGCGGAAGTAATGGCGGTTTACTGGTCGGCGCTTGTATGACGCAACGTCCGGACTTATTTGGTGCGGCACTTCCTGCGGTTGGTGTATTAGATATGCTGCGGTTTCCGAAATTTACGATCGGGTGGGCATGGACAAGCGATTATGGTTCTCCTGATGATCCAGAAGAATTCAAGGCACTGTATGCTTACTCACCGCTGCATCAACTCAAAGCAGGAACGAGCTATCCAGCAACCTTAATTACTACAGCAGATCATGACGATCGCGTTGTGCCAGCCCATAGCTTTAAGTTTGCTGCGGCACTGCAAGCGGCGCATCAGGGAACGCAACCTGTGCTGATTCGGATTGAGACGAAAGCAGGGCATGGAGCCGGAAAACCGACTGCAAAAATCATTGAAGAAGTTGCAGATAAGTGGGCATTTGTTGAGGCAGTGCTAGATCAGTAGCTGATGCGATGAGAGAGGAGGAAATTGAGCGATCGCTCAATTTCCTCCTCTCTCAAACGTTTATGAATTTGTACAGCTTTTATCGAGTGCGATAATTTGCATCAACCCAACATTGGGGCAGAGCTTCTCCCGAAGGAAAGACTAAATTCGTTTTCGCAAATTTTTCTGGGTCTTGTTCTTCTTGACCCGCTTGATCTTTTGCTGAAATCGTTTCTTCATTCGGGTCAATCAGCAGTTGGATATCGAGCACTTCGACTAAATTACCTGTTTCTTTCTCTTGTAGCAGCATAGTGATGTTCAAAATAGGGGGATAAGATTATTCAACGGTTTGGGTGTCGATCGAATCGAGCATCTTTTCTTGAGTCGAACTTGCAGCACCGACTACCTCTTGCTTGAGTTCGTCTACTTTTTGGGAAAGTTCTTGACGAGTTTCGGCGTTGAGCAAGTAGCGGTTCGCAAACCATACAGAGTAGCCAATTCCAACCAGTTCAAGCAGTCCACCGATCAGAGGTAGCCCAGTCACAAATCCAATGAGTCCGAGCACAACTTTCAGGGCAACCAAAGCGGTAAAGATAGCACCTAAGACATAAATAATCGGCTTATATTCTTGCCAGAATGCACGAACATATTTTCCGGGTTCATTGAAAAAGTCCTCAATCTGAGCGCGATCGCGTTCCCAAGCCATCAGCCGACGCGCTTCAATTAGTTCTTGATCAATTACTTCGGGACGTGCTTCAAGTTCAGTCGTCATAGATGTCTCCTAGGATTTACGGCAGCGATCGAACCAAGTTTGATAAGTCTCTTGATGCTTAGAATCTTTGAGCTTGATTTCGACACGAATTTCAGCACAACTGTGATCCGGAGTTCTTGCGATCGCATCTAAGAGATCGCTGACCGCACGGGGAGAGTCGAATTCGCCAGAGACGATGGCTCCTGAACCTGCGGTTTCAGTTGTTTGTCCGAGATCAATTTCTGCAAGTCGCTCATACTTGGGCTGAACTTGCTCAACGATCAGCTTTTCGCGACGGACGGGAACTTCGACCATGCGGACTTCAACTTCTTTCCGCACCACGATTTCTCCAACCTTCCGCTTATCAGACCGAACGATTAATCGTTCTTCTAACAGGCGAATGGCTTGTTCAGGGGTGAGATCGATTTCTTCGCTAGGTAGTAAGCTGTGAGGTTGAGAGGTCATGATTTGGGTAGAGGGAGTGATCTGTTGGGGTTGTGGGTTCTTAAGTGGGGAGTGGGGAGATGGGGGTAAATCTCTCCCTCCTCCCTACTCTTCACATCAACACTCAGGTTACTTAGCCAAAATTAGATTTGTCGATCGACATTCGGATTGCCATCAATGTCGAGATCGAGTTCTTCTCGGCGAACCTGATCCTCTGCGGTTACTGTTTCATGATCGACGACCTTTTTCACGCGGACTTCTTCGCGCACAAATGTCTCTTTCTGGATATCAGGCACTTCTTCATAGACTTCCACCCGTGCGACTTCGCCTTCGTGGAAATCTGCTTCACCCGGCATCACAGTTGATTCACCTGTAACAGGAGATCGCTCAATGACAACGCGCTCTCTCTCGACTGGAACTTCCACCCGTGCGGTTTCAGTTTCAACATGTTTACCAACTGCGACTTCACCTGTTTTGCGACGAGCTTTATTGGCAATTAAGCGCTCTTGATACAGACGTAAAGTGTCGTGATCTTCGGTGAGATTGTACAACGCTGGATCGTGCTCGTAGCGATAGCTGTCTTGGTCGTAGGTCATGTCGGTTGCAGTCATGCCCGCTGCGACTGTATTCGGACGATAGATATCGCGGACTTGTTCTTCGTAGTCGTAGCCGACCAAGTGATCCGGGTCGTATTCGGGTAAATCTTCGACTTGAGCCTTGGTTAAGCCGTTGGCATACACTCGACGTTCGCCATAAACAATTCGAGCTTGTCCGATCGGCATCAGGACTTTTTTACCCAAAATCCACACACCTGTATTGATCACGAGATAACGGAATGCACCATTATCATCAACGAGAACATCCTCAACTGAACCGATCTTGTCGTTGCCAGAATATAAATCAAGCCCAATTACATCATCATTATCAAAATGCGTCCGATAGTCGGGGTCAAAATCCTTAATCTTATGAAGCGCCATAGTACTTTTGTCGATCCTTAGTAAAGAACGAATATGTCTTCACAATAAGGTTCGCTGACTCTGGCTTCCTCACCCTTTTGATGAGTTGTGTCGAGCCAAAAGCAGTAGTTTCTAGCGTTCTCTCGACCTCAGTAGCTCCATTCTTGCAGGGCGATCGCAATTCCTGTTTTCAAGTCTGATTCTTGTGCTTCGATCTGACCTAATTTTTGATACGCGACTTCTGCATCTAATGTTTTCAAAGCAGAAATCACATGCAGTCGTACGCCCTCATCAGCATCTGCTAGCATCGCGATCAGGGGATCGATCGCATTCGGATCGCCTAATTGCCCCAGAGAAAGCGCCACGGCTTGTCGAACGGTTGGTGTACGTGTAGGACAGGCTAATAAAATGGCAGTCGCTTGCGATCGTAAATTCTCTCCAACTCGCCCTAAAGTTTGAACAATCTCAAGCTGAATTCCTTCATCAGAAGTTGTCATGAAAACACATTCTAAATAGATGAGTGCATCCACGATCGGCATCCATCCTAAAGCACGAACTAAGTCGATCGCGAGATTTTCTGGCATATACTCTGACTTCAAAGCTTCATACAGAGCAGTTGCAGCTTCGGGAGTCGCAAGGCGACCTAACGCGATCGCCGCCTGACGACACACTTCTAAATTCAGATCAAACAATAACGGGCGGAGATGCTTGACTAAATCTCGCCCTTCACAAAATCCCAGTCCTGATACTGCGGCAATTCTGACCGGAGCCGCAACATCTTTGAGCGCCGTTATCAAGAGGGCAGTGATTTCAGGAGAATGAAAGCTGCTGAGGGCTTCGATGGCGATCGCGCGCACTTGAGCATCTGAGTCATTCACGACTTGCATCAGCAAGGGCACGGTCTGCGATCGCCGAATTTGTCCTAATGCTTGGGTCGCAAACAATCGAGTCGAATCTTCATGCAATAACTCTTCAATCACATGCACAGCCGTACTCCCTAAAGTTGCGAGCACTGAAACTGCCATTGAATTGAGTTCTTCACTGTGCGAAGTCTTCAAGACCTCAATCAAGGTTTCAACCACTTGAGGGTGATGAAAGTTTCCTAAGATGCGGATCGCAAACCACTGAGACTCCGGATCAGCTTCTTCATCTTTGAGCAGTTCAATTAAGGGCCGAAGTGCATCAATGCCGAAATTCGGAAAGACTTTTGCGATGTCCCAACGTTCTTGGAAACTTCCGGATTCTAGAACTTGCATGGCTAGATTCAGAAGTGCAGGTGTCACATTCGGGTCAGAAAGTGCTGTTCCTTGAGTAGACTCATCTCCTAGAAGGAGCAGTTGTAAGTCTAAGCTTAATTGCTCCCAGTCCGCGCGACGAGCCGAGGTTTGAGCGCGTTCCAAAATTTCGGTGTAGCTGAATTTCTGCACAATATTCGCCCTAGCACATCTCAGTTCTCACGATGTTTACTTTGCCACAGAAAGGGGCGATCGAGAAGTAGGGGTTCCGAGAATAGCATCGGGAGGATTCGGATTGTGCATAGGGTCGGAGTTTTATGGGGAAGTGGGGGATGGGGAGATAAGGGAAAACTGGAAATGATTCTTGTTTTCTATCTTCCCATCCGGCTGAAATTGACTAGCTGCTCGCTTCTGCTTCCAGAATTAGAAGAAGAAAGCGAGTTTTACATTTTGCCGTTTTGCATCACTTGTTGAAGGTGATGACGAATCTCTTGAGCCGTTTGTTGATCTTGCTCTCTTAACTTCTGAAACAGTTGCACACAGGGCTGAGAATTCATCTGTTGTGCATCTTGAATGTAAGTTTCATAAGCTTTGACCGCTTCTGCTTTATTGTGCAAGGCGGTGAGCAAATCATATTCGAGATCGCTAATTGCGCTGCCGCTTTTTTCTGCCATTTGAGTCATAATCACATCTCCATTCGATCTGATCTAACGGTGGAACAAAGCGATCGAGCCGTCCTCTACCTAAAGTTTCACTACAGTTTCACAACCACATTTTCTCCATCGATGCTTGCCTCGTACTTGGCTAAAGCTGCGGTTGCAGGACCTTTCTGTACCGAGCCATCGGGTGCAAAAGCTGAGCCATGACAAGGACATTCAAACGCTTTACGCTCAGCCTTCCATGCCACTAAGCACCCTTGATGGGTACAGGTTGGATTCACAGCTAACAGAGATTTCGGATCAGCCGGATTACGAACAATAGCGATCGGTGCGGGTGACTCAGTCTGTAAAAAGCCTTTTTGATCTAACTCTGCCACCTTGCCCACAGTCTGCATCCCACTCGCACTCTTCTGCCCCCCCTGACAAGCTGCTAAAAACGCAGTCAACACTGCCGGAACTCGACTCATGACCCATCCAACGCTTGCCCACGATAGAACTGTTCTCCGACGCATGAGGTTCTCCTAAAGAACGATAGAGGAGTAGTGAGTAGGGAGTGGGGAGTAGGGTAAATCCTTTCTATCTCCCACTCCTCCCCCGCTCCCCACCAAATTACAACTATTTCTAAAGTACGCCCTTCCCCCTCTTCCCGCCGACAGATGACGAAAACGAATCGACTTTATGCAGAAACGTCATATTATGAAAAGTTTTGTAACAACAGATACGAATGTCCTCTGTGATCCCGATTACCTTTACTCAGTAATCACCGCGAATCATCAAACGGTTCCGCAGTTGATATCGATTTGTGTTCGCTCTGGAACACCTTATATTCATAGGCTCAATCCATGACAGACACCCTTGCAGCACCGACCCTCAATAAGTTTGAAAAACTCAAAGCAGAGAAAGATGGTCTTGCGGTGAAAGCAGAACTCGAGCACTTTGCTCGGCTCGGCTGGGAAGCAATGGATGAAACCGATCGTGATCATCGCTTGAAATGGCTCGGTGTGTTCTTTCGCCCCGTAACTCCTGGCAAATTTATGCTGAGAATGCGGGTTCCGAATGGCATTATCACGAGCGGACAAACTCGGGTGCTCGGAGAAATCCTTCAGCGCTATGGAGATGATGGCAATGCAGACATCACGACTCGCCAGAACTTTCAACTGCGAGGAATTCGGATTGAAGACCTTCCCGAAATTTTTCGTAAGTTTGACCAAGCTGGATTGACGAGCATTCAATCCGGGATGGATAACGTTCGTAACATTACCGGATCGCCTGTTGCTGGCATTGATGCAGATGAGCTAATTGATACTCGCGGGCTAGTTCGCAAAGTTCAAGACATGATCACGAACAATGGTCGTGGTAATTCGAGCTTTAGTAACTTGCCTCGGAAATTCAATATTGCGATCGCAGGGTGCCGCGATAACTCAGTTCATGCTGAAATCAATGACATTGCTTTCGTTCCCGCTTTCAAAGATGGCACATTAGGATTCAATATCCTAGTTGGCGGATTCTTCTCTGGGAAACGCTGCGAAGCTGCAATTCCACTCAATGCTTGGGTTGACCCGCGCGATGTCGTTGCGGTCTGCGAAGCAATTTTAACGGTCTATCGGAACTTGGGACTGAGAGCAAATCGTCAAAAAGCTCGCTTAATGTGGCTGATTGATGAGATGGGCTTGGAACCGTTCCGCGAAGCTGTTGAAAAACAATTGGGATATGCTTTTACGCCTGCTGCTGCCAAAGACGAGATCCTTTGGGACAAGCGAGATCACATTGGGATTCATGCCCAAAAACAGCCTGGATTAAACTATGTGGGCTTGCATGTTCCAGTGGGACGGTTATACGCGCAAGATTTGTTTGATTTAGCTCGGATCGCTGAAGTTTACGGCAGTGGTGAAATTCGCTTAACTGTCGAGCAGAATGTGATCATTCCGAATGTTCCGGATTCACGAGTTTCTGCATTGCTCAGAGAACCCATTGTCAAACGGTTCTCGATCGAGCCTCAGAATCTTTCACGGGCATTAGTGTCTTGTACTGGTGCACAGTTTTGTAACTTTGCACTGATTGAAACTAAAAATCGTGCGGTTGCTTTAATGCAAGAGCTAGAACAAGACCTGTACTGTCCTCGCCCAGTGCGCATTCATTGGACAGGTTGCCCGAACTCTTGTGGACAACCTCAAGTTGCAGATATCGGACTGATGGGCACAAAAGTCCGCAAAGATGGCAAAACAGTCGAAGGCGTGGATCTCTATATGGGGGGCAAAGTTGGCAAACATGCTGAACTTGGAACCTGTGTGAGAAAAAGCATTCCCTGTGAAGATCTCAAACCGATTCTGCAAGAGATTTTGATCGAGCAATTTGGTGCGCGTCTCTGGTCAGACCTGCCCGAATCCGCTCGTCCAAATCCGACCGCCTTGATCACGCTCGATCGTCCCACGGTGGAAACACCGAACGGGAAATCAACAACCGTGCAAGAGCTTAATGCACAAGAGTTTGACTATGTGCTGAGTGCGCCACCTGTTGTAAAAGCGCCAACAGAAATCGCAGCTCCAGCAACGATTCGTTTTGCTCAGTCAGGAAAAGAAATCACCTGCACCCAGGATGATTTGATTCTAGACATTGCAGACCAAGCCGAAGTCGCGATCGAAAGTTCTTGCCGATCAGGAACGTGTGGAAGTTGTAAATGCACCTTACTCGAAGGTGAAGTCAGCTATGACAGCGAACCCGATGTGCTCGATGAGCACGATCGCGCTTCGGGTCAGATTCTCACCTGTATTGCTCGTCCTGTCGGTCGTATCTTGCTCGATGCTTGATCCCTAAGTTTGTTCGCTCCGCTCATTGTTCTCACATGCGCCAGCTTTTTGCTGTGCTTCCTTTTCCTTCAGTACATTCTCTAAAAAGGACGATCCATGTCTTCTAATCTTTCAAGACGTAAGTTCATTTTGACCGCAGGCGCAACCGCAGCAGGCGCAGTGATTGTGAATGGTTGTAGCACAGGTCTAAATAAAAGTGCTTCTAGCGGTGCGTCCTCTCCTGCTGCCTCTCCTGCTGCAAATATCAGTGCGGCAGATGCACCAGAAGTCACAACGGCTAAATTAGGCTTTATCGCCCTGACCGATTCGGCTCCATTGATCATTGCGTTAGAGAAAGGATTCTTCGCGAAGTACGGCATGAAGGATGTGACCGTTACTAAGCAAACCTCATGGGCAGTGGTGCGTGACAACTTGGAATTGGGTTCCGAGAGAGGTGGAATTGATGGTTCTCACATTTTGACTCCGATTCCTTACTTTATGTCCGCAGGTAAAATTACCAAGGGTAATACGCCTGTGCCGATGTACATCTTGAGCCGTTTGAACACTGACGGTCAAGGAATTTCAGTCTCGAATGACTATGCTGATCTCAAGCTTGCAGTCGATAGCTCTCCTTTGAAAGCAAAAATCGCGGAAGCAGCAGCAGCAGGTAAGAAATTCAAGTGTGCTATGACTTTCCCAGGGGGAACTCACGATCTGTGGATTCGTTACTGGCTCGCAGCAGGTGGCATTGATCCTGAGAAAGATGTTGACCTTGTGGTTGTTCCACCCGCTCAAATGGTTGCCAATATGGAAACCAAAACGATGGATGCCTTCTGTGTGGGTGAACCTTGGAACGAGCGCTTAGTTAGCAAGAAATTGGGTTACACCGCGATTACCACAGGCGAATTCTGGAAGAACCATCCAGAAAAATCGTTCTCAATGCGGGCTGATTGGGTAGACAAGAATCCTAAAGCAACAAAAGCCCTGATGATGGCAGTCCTTGAAGCTCAAATGTGGTGTGACAAGGACGAGAACAAAGAAGAAATGTGCAAGATCTTGTCGGCTGACAAGTATGTGAAAGCGCCTGCTGCAGACATTGTTGAACGTTCAAAAGGGAACTTCGATATGGGCAATGGTCGCACGTTGCAGAACAGCGATCTGCTGATGAAATTCTGGCGTGAGGATGCAGCTTATCCGTTCAAGAGCCATGACGCTTGGTTCGTCACTGAAAATATGCGTTGGGGCAAGTTTGAAGCCGATACCGATGTCAAAGCGTTAGTTGACAAAGTGAATCGCTCGGATATTTGGCAAGCAGCAGCCAAAGCGATCGGTCAAGAAGCAGCAATTCCCAAAGATGCCGATTCTCGTGGCATAGAAACCTTCTTCGACAAAGTGACCTTTGATCCTGCAAATCCAAAAGCTTACTTGGATAGCCTCAAAATCAAAAAAGCATAACTTCAGACGAGGCGAGTCAGATTTGCCATCTTGCTCGCCTCTCCCTCATTGCTGCTGACTGTCCTACAACGTTCTTTCCTCTCTCCTATGACTATCAACCCGACTCTCCGTCCCGTTCGACCGTCCCAATTCTCAGAAACTCTGAAAAAGTATAGTGGTGCCCTCGTTCCAGTCATTGTCTGCGTCGGCATTGCGCTGGTGCTCTGGCAGATGCTATGTCTGAGTCCAGAATCCAAGATGCCCGGTCCGATCAAAGTCATTGAACAGACTTGGAGATTGATTCTCGATCCGTTCTACGACAATGGCGGGACAGATAAAGGGTTAGGCTTGCAAATTCTCATTAGTTTGGAACGAGTCGCGATCGGGTACTCGCTTGCGGCTGTCGTAGGAATTGCACTCGGCGTTTTACTCGGTGTCAGTAAGTTCATGCGGAACGGACTTGACCCGATCGTGCAAGTTTTAAGAACCGTTCCTCCGCTCGCATGGTTGCCGATCTCGTTGGGAGTCTTCCAAGACAACAATCCAGCCGCAATCTTCGTCATTTTTGTCACAGCAATTTGGCCGATCGTGATTAATACCGCAGTCGGTGTGCAGCAAATTCCGCAAGACTATAACAACGTTGCTAAAGTCTTGAAGCTGTCGGGTAAAGAGTATTTCTTGAGTATTTTGGTTCCGTCCACTGTGCCTTATGTATTTGGTGGACTGAAAATTGGGATTGGTTTAGCATGGCTGGCAATTGTGGCAGCAGAAATGCTGAAAGCAGAAGGCGGCATCGGCTTTAAGATTTGGGATGCTTACAACGCAGGCAACGAGGACAGCATGAGCCAAATCATCATCTGTGTCTTGTTGGTCGGCTTAGTTGGATTAGTGCTCGATCGCTTAGTTGGCTGGCTCGGTTCACTGATTACATCTGATAACTAAACTGATCACTCAACCCTCACCTGATTTTTGCTATGTCTGTTTTCTTAGAAGTTGACCACGTGGATAAGGTATTCCCGCTCAAAGATGGCGGCGAGTACATTGCTCTGAAAAACATTGAACTGAAGATTAACCAAGGTGAGTTTATCTCATTTATTGGTCACTCTGGCTGTGGCAAGTCTACCTTGCTGAATATCATTGCGGGATTAGATCATGCTTCGACAGGAGGGGTGATTCTCGAAGGTCGGCAAGTCACCGAACCTGGTCCCGATCGCATGATGGTGTTTCAAAACTATTCGCTCTTACCTTGGAAGACCGTGCGCGAGAACATTGCGCTAGCAGTCAACAAGGTGATGAAAGACGCATCTAAGTCTGAGCGGCATGAGGTGGTCGAGCGTCACATTGATATGGTGGGACTGCGCCATGCAGCCGATAAAAAGCCGAAAGAACTATCCGGTGGGATGAAGCAACGTGTGGCGATCGCGAGAGCGTTAGCGATTCGCCCGAAGCTCTTGTTGTTAGACGAACCATTTGGGGCATTAGACGCACTGACGCGAGGAAATCTCCAGCAGCAATTAATGAACATTGCTCAGGAGAACAATTTGACCTGTGTAATGGTGACACACGATGTCGATGAAGCGTTGTTGCTCAGCGATCGCATTGTGATGCTCACCAACGGCCCAGAAGCCCATATTGGGCAAATTCTAACCGTTCCCATTCCTCGTCCTCGCAACCGTCTGGAAGTGGTGAATCATCCGAGCTACTATGCGCTACGGAATGAAATGATCTACTTCTTAAATCAGCAGAAACGAGACAAGAAACGCAAACGCCAAGCTGTTGCTGCCGTTGCCAAGAATGGCTTAGAGAAGGTCAATCTCGAAATTGGGTTTGTTCCGCTCACAGATTGTGCGCCGCTGATTGTGGCGAAAGAGAAAGGATTCTTCAAAAAGCATGGGCTTGAGGATGTCACGCTCAGTCGTGAACCGAGTTGGAAAGCGATCGCTGAAGGAATTCGCAGCAATCGCTTAGATGCGGCTCAAATGGTCGCTGCGATGCCACTTGCAATGACGCTAGGTAACAGTGGTTACGACCCTCTTCCGATTGTGACCGCAATGGTCACGTCTCGCAATGGGAATGCGATCACCCTGAACAAGGCTTTCTTAGACAAAGGCGTTCGCACCCTCGCTGACTTCAAACAGGTGCTAGAAGCAACCCAGGATCAAACTCATACGTTGGGTGTGGTTTATCCAACTTCGATGCACAATTTGATGCTGCGTTACTGGCTGGCATCTGGAGGCATTGATCCAGATCAAGATCTCAATCTCACGGTGGTTCCGCCGCCTCAAATGGTGTCGAACTTAGTTGCCGGGAACATTGATGGATTCTGTGCTGGCGAGCCTTGGAATTCTCGTGCGATCCAAGAAGGTGCAGGCTATGTGGTAGCCACCGATTTAGATATTTGGCAAGGACACCCTGAAAAAGTGTTAGGAGTCCGTGAAGATTGGACATCTCAGCATCCAGAAACTCACAATGCTCTGGTGAAAGCTATGCTCGAAGCTTGCGAGTACTGTGACGATCGTCGAAATCGTGAAGAGATTCTTACCTTACTTGCCCGTCCTCAATATGTGGGTGCCGCAGCGGACTTTGCGCGTCCTGGATTCATTGATGCCTATGACACCGGAACGGGTGAGCCTCCGGTCAACTTACTACGATTCAATCAGTTCCATGTGGACAATGCGAACTGTCCAAATGGTGTAGAAGATTTATGGATCTTGACTCAGTTAGCACGGTGGGGCATTACTGTCTTCCCGAAAAACTGGATCGAAGTCCTAGAACGAGTCCGCCGAGTCGATCTCTATGGTCGAGCTGCACGTGAATTAGGTCTGCCGGATCACGAAGGCGATCGTCGATCGTTCCAACTCTTTGATGGTGTCGAATTCAATCCAGATGATCCGATTGGCTATCTCAATAGCTTGACGATTCATCGTGAAATTCGCATCGAAGAGGTGATCATCGATGTTGCAGAACCGATTAAAACGTCGATCGCAGCGTAGTAGGAACGGGGAGTTCTCCCCACTCCCCACTCCCCACCCTCTATCTCTCTGACCTCTCACCCACTCACTCCTTATGCAAATTCTCTCAACTCCAAACCCACACACTGAAGCAAATCCACTCACTCCCCTAGTCGAAGTTGAGGGAGTTTCAAAGGTTTATCCTAAAAAAGACGGCGGAGAAGCAGTCATTCTTGAGAATGTCAATCTCACCGTTAATGAAGGCGAATTTATCTGCGTCATTGGTCACTCTGGCTGTGGCAAATCCACTTTACTAGATATGATTTCTGGCTTTCGTCAGCCGACTGCTGGTGAAGTCCGAGTCGCGGGCAAGCGGGTTTCTGAGCCAGGTCCCGATCGTATGGTTGTGTTTCAGAACTATGCATTACTTCCTTGGAAAACAGCATTCGAGAACATTTATCTTGCAGTTCACGCCGTTTATCCTGACAAATCTAAGGCAGAGAAAACTGATATCGTCAACAAACATTTGGCGATGGTCGGACTCGAAGAAGCAGCCAACAAAAAGCCCAAGCAGCTATCGGGTGGAATGAAGCAACGAGTCTCGATCGCGCGTGCTTTGTCTATCTATCCAGAAGTGCTGATTCTTGATGAGCCGTTTGGAGCATTGGATGCGATTACAAAAGAAGAACTTCAAGAAGAACTGCTCCAAATTTGGTCACAGCATAAAGTGACGGTCTTGATGATTACCCACGATATTGATGAAGCGTTGTTTCTTGCCGATCGCGTCGTGATGATGACCAATGGTCCTGCGGCAACAATTGGCGAAATCATGGAAGTTCCCTTCCCGCGTCCTCGCGAACGTGCTGCTTTAATGGAAGATCCAAAGTACTACACGTTGCGAAACTATGCACTTGACTTCCTGTTTGGGAAATACGCTCATGATGACGAGTAGGAATTAATTCCTCAACACTTTTGCGATCGTACTGAGAGTCTAAAATTTATTCTAAAACCCCACGGCATCTAGCCGATCTCAGTACGGTCAAACCTCAAATTAAAATAAAACTAGAATCGCTAAAATTTATACATCAGAAACGCTTGACTGTATAGGATAGCAATTTCTTTAAATTCTTTGTCAATAAGAGATTCTAGCTTCTTCTGCCTTGTTCAGATTGATGCATCTTCTTGCAAGAGATTGCTAGAGTGATGGATTGAATACAATGGTTAAGATTCTCAACCCGTAACTATTCACACAGCCTGATTCTCCCAACCGGAAACAGACTAGACGCATCTGACAGTTTTTCTTCAAAGACGGCTGCCCGAAACATGCTTACAGCAGTACACAGTGATTTGACTCTGTTCGATTGTCCTCTTTACGGGTGTGATCCCCCCCATTACATTCATGACTTCGATTCTTTGCTACTACATCAATACTTCTCATAGCATTCAGCAAATTCGATTACATACTACTCAGCTTGCGCTCGATCGTATGGTTTTTCCCAGTGAAAAAATTGTGTTTGAAAGCTTACCAGAAGAACGATTAGAGATTTATACTTACACAGAAAACGGGTTGCAGTTATTTCAATCGATTGCCTGTTCGCAGCTTGAAGTCTTATCGCGAACGAAAGGCAGAACTTGAGAACTAAGGGGTTATAGACTAATGGCTGATCCAACTAAAACGCTCTGTCCATACTGCGGGGTTGGCTGCGGTTTGGAGGTGCTGCCGCCTGCGATTCCGGGGAAAGCAGTCAATCGAGATAAAGACGGAACGCCACTCTGGAATGTCCGAGGCGATCGCACTCATCCTTCTAGCCAGGGTATGGTCTGTGTGAAGGGTGCAACGATCGCTGAATCCCTGCACAAAGATCGCTTGCGTTTTCCGATGATGCGGGATGCATTGGATCAGCCTTTTCGTCGAGTGACTTGGGAAGAAGCGTTGACGAAAATTGTCGATCGCATTCGTCTAGTAAAGTTTACCCAAGGAGTCGATGCGATCGGCATGTATGCTTCAGGACAGTTTCAAACTGAAGATTACTACATCGCTCAAAAGCTGATGAAAGGCTGTTTAGGCACCAATAACTTTGATGCAAATTCGCGCCTGTGTATGTCTTCGGCTGTTGCAGGCTACCTTCAGAGCTTTGGAGCCGATGGACCGCCTTGTTGCTATGAGGATTTAGAACAAACTGATTGCGCTTTTCTGATTGGCACAAATACCGCAGAGTGTCACCCGATCGTGTTTAATCGCTTTCGTCGCTACCACAAGAAAAACTCCGATGTGAAGCTGATTGTCGTCGATCCTCGTTGCACTGAGACTGCTGCTGCTGCTGATCTCCATCTCGCAATTAATCCAGGAACAGATATTGATTTAATGTATGGAATTGCTCATCTTTTACTGAGATGGGGCGATTTAGACAAAGCTTTTATTGAATCTCATACGAATGGTTTTGAAGAATTTAAGGAAGTGATTCGCCACTATCCACCTGATGTCGTTGCGATTCGATGCGGCATTGCTGAAACCGAGCTTTTGACTGCGGCTCACTACTGGAGCAGCGCAAAGCGAGTCCTCTCCATGTGGTCAATGGGAGTGAATCAGTCGTCAGAAGGAACCGCCAAAGTTCGAGCGATTATCAATGTTCACTTAATGACTGGGCAAATTGGTAAACCTGGGGCTGGTCCTTTCTCGCTGACAGGACAACCGAATGCGATGGGGGGACGCGAAGCAGGTGGACTATCGCATCTGTTGCCGGGTTATCGATCGGTTACGAATCCAGGGCATCGTGCTGAACTTGAGACATTCTGGCAACTCCCAACAGGCTCAATCTCGTCTAATCCCGGCCTAACAGCTTGGGAGATGATCACTGGACTCGAAACAGGTAACCTTGGAATGTTGTGGGTTGCAGCAACGAATCCGGCAGTGAGTATGCCCGACATTGAGCGAACGAAAGCTGCATTACGTCAATCTCCTTTTACGGTCTATCAGGAGTGTTACTATCCGACTGAGATGGCGGACTATGCTCATGTGTTGTTACCGACGACGCAATGGAGTGAGAAGACAGGCGTGATGACGAATTCCGAGCGTCGTGTGACGTTGTGCCCTCAGTTTCGAGTTGCGCCGGGTGAAGCTCGATCGGATTGGGAGATTTTCGCAGAGGTTGGACGGAGATTAGGCTATCGCAAGCAGTTTGCTTTTAACTATGCGGCTGAAGTTTATGCAGAGTTTGTGCAGCTTACTCGCAATCGCCCTTGTGATCAGTCGGGATTGAGCCATACTTACTTACGAGAAATGGGTGCAACACAATGGCCTTTTTCAAGCAAAGCTGAACCGACGCAACAAAAAGTAGAAAAAGCAAAACGGCTTTATACCGATCTAAAATTCCATACGCCAGACGGGAAGGCGCGCTTTTCTCAGGTCTACTCACGTGGGCTTGCAGAGCCACCCGATGACAACTATCCGTTTGTGCTTACGACGGGTCGATTGTATGGGCATTGGCATACTCAGAGTCGTACTGGAAGAATCGAGAAGATTCGACAAATGTATCCGAATCCATTCATTGAGATTCATCCGCGGGATGCTGAAAAGTTGGGCATTCAATCGGATGATTGGGTGGAAGTACGATCGAGAAGAGGTACAGCCCGATTTCCGGCTAAAGTGACGAAAGCGATTACGCCTAAGACTGTCTTTGTTCCGATGCATTGGGGGGCGTTGTGGGCAGAAAACGCAGAAGCGAACGCCCTGACTCATGAGATTGCTTGTCCCGACTCTAAGCAGCCAGAACTGAAGGCCTGTGCCGTGCAATTGATTCCGGTGAAAGCGATCGAGAATTCTAATGCTTCAACTCATCTAGTTGCTTCGCCTTCTTGAGGATGATTTTCTGGTTTAGATTTACGAGCGTCAATTCAATCGAGCAATGCAATCTGGTGTGTCGTGGGTTGGGCGATTGACTGCCGTTGAAACGGGATAGCTGATCATTTTGTCGCTAACATAGGGGTGGAGCAGCGATTGCGGGGATTTGAAATCCGGATCGAGCCAGCGATCGTAGAAATCTTCGCTCAAGATGACGGGCATTCGATCGTGAACGGTTGCAGCAAGTTCGTTTGCTTCAGTTGTGATGATCGTACAAGTTTCGATCTCGTCTCCCTCGGGAGAATTCCAGTGCTCCCACAAGCCAGCAAAAGCAAAAGGCTCACCAGATTCGAGTCTGAAATAGAACGGTTGCTTTTTCTCAGATTGCTTTTTCCATTCGTAGTAGCCATCGGCGGGAATCAGGCAACGTCGCCGCCTAAAGGCAGTTCGGAAAGCAGGTTTTTCGCTGACCGTTTCGGCACGGGCATTGATCAGGCGAGAACCGATCGTTGGATCTTTTGACCAGGATGGGATTAAGCCCCAGTGTAGAGATTTTGAATGATGCGGTGTAACGATCGCGAGAATCGGTTGAGTCGGCGCAATATTGTAGCGAGGCTGCCAATCGGGAGTTTCTTCGAGGTCGAACATGGCTGCGAGTTCGGCGGCAGAGTGGGTCTGTGTAAATCTTCCACACATAGGACTGACTTCATTTTCACAGGTACAGATGTTGATCTCTCACGCCCTGAATCTCCCTAATTTGAGAGATCTGCTGAAAGAAATGAGAGCACTCTAGCCTCCAAGAAAGCTAGAGTGCTCTCGTTCTAGCCTAGCAATTATGGCTTTTGAAAGTCGATCTCTTGCCGCTCAAAATGGTTCTTGACATTCGTCACCACGTTGTAAGCATTTGCACCCGGTTCAGCCCGAGTTTCGTCGATTCCTTCTGTCGAGCCACCAACCGCTTTCCAAGCTTCCAGTCCGCCTTTGAGTTCTGCAACGTTCACAAAGCCTGCTTGACGTAGCATTCTTGCTGCTTCAGTTGTTTCTTCATCAGTTGCGCCATAGACATAAATATCGCGCTTGTATTCAAAATTCTTCTGGGACAGTTCGACCAACTGATCCATTGGAAATTCCATTGCACCCATGATGTGCCCGTGATTGTAAACATCACGAGGACGAACATCGAGAATCGTCAAAGCAGGCTCTCCCCACTCTAGACGAGACTTGAGATCGTGAACAGAAGACTCTGCCTTTAACCCAGGCGGAGTTGGCGTAATGTTAGGCAGTGCTTCTTTAGCATTTTCAATCGCATCTTCTAGTTTAGACATAATAAAAACTTCCCGTTTAGAGGTCTATTGCACTCTATCGGGAAGGACAGGAAAGACTAATCTGGCTCAAGTTAGAAGCAAGCGATCGTCAAAAGGTAGATTCTGCAATTTTGGATGTCGTACAGTTTGCTTATTCAAACGTGCCAGTTCGCCAAGGAGTCGGATCTACAGCTAAGCTATGGACAAATACGCCCCAATGCAAGTGAGGACCCGTTGCAGACCCAGTTGCTCCGACTGCACCAATGCGCTGCCCAGGTTTGACGAAATCGCCTTCTTTAACATCAATTCGACTCATGTGAATGTAAATCGATTCGACTCCTTGACCGTGGTCGAGTCCGACGCAGTTTCCATGCACTCGAAAGCCTTGAGATTCGCGTCCGATGAGCACAACACGACCTGCGGCAGGAGCAACGATCGCTGATCCTTGTCCGCCTGCATAGTCAATTCCCCGATGATAGTAATCTTTCGCAAAGACTCCGTTGTAATAGCGGCGAATTCCATAGCCAGAGCTAACCTCGCCTTGGTTCGGGCGTAAAAATTTACCTGACCAAAGTTTTTCTGGAGAAACGATCGCTTTAAAAGCATCAACCCGATCGAACTCAGCATCATCGCCATTGCTATCTTTACCCGGTGGAAGCCAGATGCTTTGGGTCGGAAACGATCGATTTCTCAACGTGAGTGGAATCGTTTGTGTATCTGTTCCAGCAGTCACTTGAATCGACAGCCGACCTGGACGATCGAGCGGAGTGGTCGGTAAGAGTGTGCGATAGCGATTGTTGCCCAGATCAAACGAGGGATAGGTCTTACCGTTAAAACGAACAGACGGAGCAGTCTGAGATTGGGTAATCAGTGAAATCGTATCTCCAAGCGCCGGAGATTTCGGTGTGAGTTGGGCTTGGAAGGCGCGAGAAGGTGCAGTGCAGAAGATGATCGATACAGCGATCGTCATTGCCAGCGCGAATTGGAGCAGGATGGAACGTTTAGTCAGGAACACGGCACTCTTGATTGCTACAAAACTGACAACAGTTTACAGTCTCTAGAAGAGAGAATCCGTATCGAGGTAGGACAATGTTTTGGAGAAGATTGGCAGCAATTTTCGCGGTTTGGATGTGTCTAAGTTCGCCTGTGTGGGCGGATGCGTATGAAGTGCGCGCCAATCATGATCCGGATGGAATTGGCAAAATCTATATGGGGCGTGAGATTGCTCAGGTGATGGGGCATCAGGGCGCAGGATGGTTAGAGCGATCGAGCCGCGAGACCGAGGAACAACCGCAAAAGGTGATTGCAGCTTTGCAGCTTAAACCGAACAGTGTTGTAGCAGATATTGGAGCCGGAACGGGGTATTTTAGTTTCCGAATTGCATCTGCTATTCCTCAGGGAAAAGTTTATGCAGTCGATGTGCAGCCGGAGATGTTAGAGATTCTAAATTATCTAAAAGATCAGAAAAAGCTTTCTAATGTGGAACCGATTTTAGGCAGCGAGACGACTCCGAATTTGCCTGAGAACAGTGTGGATTTAGCATTAATGGTGGATGCGTATCATGAGTTTGAGTTTCCTCAGGAAATGATGTTGGCGATTGCGCGATCGCTTAAACCTCAAGGACGCGTGGTTTTAGTTGAGTATCGAGGCGAGAATCCATTTGTGATGATTAAGGGATTGCACAAAATGACTCAAAAGCAGGTCAGACAAGAAATGAGTGTTGCGGGCTTAAAGTATGTTGAGACTCGCAATGGGTTGCCACAGCAGCACATTATGATTTTTGAGAAAGCATAACGGGACGAAAGTAACTGCTCATCCCCGCGAACAGATTGACCTAATTGCGATTGTGTTTTCAAATCTGGAAGCGCGATCGCGATCTCATTGAGACTCTAACAAACCCCTCCAATCGATATGAAAAAATGGGTTAATCCTTCGTTAGAAATGAAATCGAGTTCGATCGATCGTTGAGCCAGTTTCAAAGTACGGCAATGGATGGCGATCAAAAAATGGTACCCCTTCAGCTAATAGGCAACCTACTCACCAGACAGTAAAGTATAAGCAGGCAAAAAGATTGCTCGCTTCATGATTGGGTGACTTCTCCATATTCAACATTGCAAATTCTTGCTCTATGGCAAACCTCAGATCAATTCTGCTTGTTGCCTTGTTGCTAGGCACCGCATCTAAACTGTCTGCATGTATGGTTAACAATTCAGCAACGATACCCTCCACGCCCACAGCGACAGCAGCGCAACCCGAGATTCAACAGAGTAAGGTTCAGCTTGCCTTTCGCGAACAGAAGCTAGGAACTGAAGCACAATTACAAATCGAGCGGCAAGTTCAGCAAGAACTCCTCAAAAAACAGACTGACCTGAAGAAATCCGGCAATCAAGCCGCGATCGCAAGCAATGCCGCTGCACTCAAACTCAGTAATGAGGCAATTTCCTTGCTATTCGAGAAACCGACTCTAACCGAAAAGAATGTAACGAAAGCCCATTTCGATTCAAGCCCGAACTCAACGCCGTCTATCGTCGTGACCTTTGATGCGAAGGGAAGTAAGGCTTTTACAGCGCTGACGAAGAAATTAGCAGGAACTGGGCGAACAGTAGGCATTTTTCTCAACAATCGTTTGATAAGCTCTCCGACTGTTTCCTCCCAATACGCTCAGACTGGAATTACTGGCGGCACTGCGATGATTACAGGAAACTTTAGTGCTGAAGAAACTAAGGATTTAGAAACATGGCTACAGCATTTGCAAGCGAATTGACAGCTTTAGTTAGCTGTATCTGAACTGTCAAAATTTTAGAATGCGATCGCAATGTAGTAGGGAAATAGGGAGCAATTTTAGTCTAGGCTCTCCCCATCTCTCCACTTTGCAAAATTCATGCCGCTGACCAGTACACTTTCAATCTAGCTCTTTCGCTGAGTTGCTTCTAATAGCGCTACAACAATCAATTCATCACATTGCAGGGCATGTCGATCGTCAACTACGATCGATTGATATTCTGCTACAACTTCATGCAACGATTCATCGAGATAAGCTTCCAACACATTTGGGTGAATATAGTATTTTCGACAAGTCTCAGGGCGATTGCCTAAGTAAGCAGATACCGACTTAATGGCTTGTGTAATGTTCTTCTTCGCCGCAGTTTGAGACGTAAATTTGCCAATCTCAGCGAGATGAGAAGCAGCTAAAACCGTGCCTGCCCAAGTCCGAAAATCTTTGGCAGTAAAATCTTGACCTGTAATTTCTCTCAAATAATCATTTACATCACTTGAAGTAATGTCTTGGGTTTGCTGATGCTCATCTAGATATTGAAAAAGCTCTTGACCTGGCAAATCCTGACATCGTTTTACAACTTTTGCGAGCCGCTTATCGCTCACTTCAATTTCATGTTCAACTCCGCTTTTCCCTCGAAATTGAAACTGAATCTTCGAGCCAGCGACATTCACGTGATCATCTTGTAGTGTGGTCAACCCATACGAGTTATTGGTTTTCGCATATTCCTCATTGCCGACTCGAATCCGGGTTAGCTCCATTAACTTCAGAACTGTAGCGAGTACTTTTTGCTTTGGTAATCCGGGTAATGCTAAATCTTTCTCTAATCGTCGTCGAATGTCTGGCAAAGCCTGACTAAATGCAATCATGCGAGAAAACTTATTTTGATCGCGAATTGCTCGCCAAAGTGGATGATATCGATATTGCTTTCGTCCCTTTGCATCTCGTCCCGTCGCTTGCAAATGTCCATTTTCCAATGGGCAGATCCAGACATTCTTATAGGCAGGCGGAATGGCTAGAGAATTAATGCGCTGAATGATTTTCTCATCGCGAATGCGATCGCCATCCAGATCAAAATATGCAAAGCTTTTCCCCGATCGCTTTCTCGTAATTCCAGGCATTTCATCTGTGACATACTTCAAGCCAACGACTTCGGCTGACTCGATCGGGTCACTGGGAAGCTCTTCAACGACTAATTGCATACGGGAGGATAGCATACGTTACTTTAACCGTATCCAATTCAAGACACAATGAAATCTACAGCAGAGCGTAGTCTTTAGGGTGGAGGAACAATGGAGATCGATATTCCTGAAGTTTTGGCAGAAGTAACGGCGGTGTTTCAACAATATGAGCAAGCACTGATCACGAATGATGTAGAAGTGCTGGATCAGCTTTTTTGGAACAGTCCCTATACGATTCGATATGGAGCCACTGAGAATCTGTATGGCTATGATGCGATCGCACAATTTCGCGCAGGTCGATCGCCCGCCGGACTCGATCGCGCGTTGAAAAATACGGTGATTACAACGTACGGGCGGGACTTTGCAACGGCGAATACGGAATTTGTACGATCGGGTAAATCAGGGCGTCAGAGCCAGACTTGGATGCGAACTCTAGATGGCTGGCGAGTTGTCGCGGCACATGTTTCGTTGATTTAATCGTTGCGAAGTAGGAAGTGGGGAGTTGTTTCTTGGGTAGCTCCCTACTCCCTACTCTTTCCAGCATTATTATGAGTCGGTCTAATGTTCCAAATCCTGGCAATAGGCAGAAAGAGTCGGTCTAATATGCCAGTTTTAGATGTTATCCCGACTCTAGGCAGTCTAAATCGCCCTGGGCGGATGTTATGCCGACTTCGTTCCTGCGAGAAACCTCGCAATTCTTCTACTCGATATCCCAATTTAGAAAATAGCAAGAGCTATCTGTTGAACTAAATTAGCTGCGATTTGTGGCCTTGCAAAATATATTCGGTTATCCGTACTACCATATAGTTCTCATGAACTGTCGCAGGAGCTATCATCGTGCATAACGCAACATATGAATTTGAGTACGGTCTAGAACGCTACATATAGGGTTTCAGGAGTGAGCTATGCAGGTAAATTTCGCGCATCTTCGAGAACGGGCAACATCAGGCGGTTGGATCAATTTTGCTGTGTTTGAAGCAAAATCTACATCGGGTACTAACTCAGGCAACAGTATACTGTTGCCTCAACTAACAAGTAAAGCCAGAGCAGCGGGCTTAAAGGTTGATCAATCAGCACTTGCCTTCGCACAACACGGCCGCATTCAGTTTTATGGCGACCAAAATCTAGTCAATTACCTATCACATAGCGGCGTTCCACGATGGACTCATACACTAGATATATAGATATAGATCTTACATTCGTTTTGTTTCAGCTAAAGCCTTAGTTTTTGAAGGGCAATCAGCATTCTATTTTGCGTTGTTGCGCTCTGTATTAAAAGTGTAAGGAGTCAGTTTTATGGAACGTTACAGAGACATTGATGGTGATTCTGGAGTCAGCGCATACGAAATTGGGGTAGATTTTATTCGTGTTCAGTTTAGTACTGGCGCAATTTACTTGTACACTAATAGCAGTGCTGGATCAGCGAACATAGAGCAGATGAAGATCCTTGCAGCAAAAGGAAATGGACTAAATTCGTTCATCAACACTAGAGTTCGTAAGTTGTATGCTCGAAAAGAGCGTTAACCAACAGAATTCCTGAACGTGACTGTACTAGCTACCCGTGACGCAAGCTAACAGGTCGATGAAACGGCGATTTGAACACTCTGCACTTCGTTCTAGTTCACTTGTAGCCGCTTATCGTGGTCGTCAGTTGTCAAATTCTTCTCCTGAGCTATGGGAGGAGTAATTTATTCTCTTGCGTTAATATCAAAGAGTCTAAAGTTTGAAGTTAAGCAATACTAGGCTGAATCAGTATGCAAATTGAAAAGCGACTGAGAAATCATTATAGACGCTGGAATATCAACTTGAATTATGAAGAGGAGTTTCTGAAGTTCAAGAATAGGTTGATTGGTGTTATCGATAAGTCGATGGGTGATTACCTGACTGAAAGGCAAGATGTCGATAAACGCTTTTTTGAAATATTCAATCTCGATAAAGCGGACAAGCCTTATGTAAAAAAAGCACAAGCGAGATATCACGACTCTTTAGTAGAACCGCTTATACTACAAGGTGTAATTCAACGCTTGCAGTCTGTTTCTTACACAGAAAAAGGATTTGGAGATACATATGTATACAAATGTGTTGATAGCTGCGAAACTCTACAAGATTTAGCTAAGGTACTTCAATTTATTTTTTGGGCGTTAGAAGAAAATTTTGATGAAACACAAGCTAGAGCTTCAAAGATAGTAGAAGAGATCAAGAGATTATCGGCGCTAACCCCTAGTGCTGGTTTTGCAGTTCATAAAAGAGGTAAACAGTTTATTGTTTATCCTAGCGGCGATCAGTTTTTAGATCGAGGAATTATTGACTCTACTCTTTCTGAGCTTGAGAACTATCCAGAGGTTGCGGAGTCTTTTGAGAGAGCGTTGAAACTTTATTTGCGTGGTGAAACAAGCCAATACAGAAATTTGCTTGATGAGTTACGATTTGCACTTGAACAACTTCTAAAAAAAGTTCTCAAGAACCAGATTCCTTTGGAGAAGCAAAAGAAGGAGCTTAAGACTTGGTTCAGAAGCAAAGGTCTGCATCCCCAAGTAGTTAATTTGTATGAGGGACTCCTAAACCCATATCATCAATATCAGAATGATGCTGTCAAGCATAATGAAGCTTTTTCCCTTGATGAAGTAGAGTTTATGATTTACCTAACAGGTAACTTAATGCGGCTCATTCTAAAGCTTGCAAACCTTGATAGAGATGGCGAATTGCGGCACGACAACTAACAATCACACTGCATCGAAACGTACGAACAGTTGATGGGACTGCAGAGGTAATCTGCGTTCGATGAGTGTGATTGTTATGTCTCTCAAAAACCTCGGATTTCTGAGCAATTATGCGATCGCTGAAGCAAAAACATGAAGAAGCCTTAATAGAGTGCGATCGGTTAATCCAGCGGTTCAAATACATCGCTGATAAGGATAAGCGTCGTTTCACGCTTCTTAAACAATTCAGCATCTCTCTTACACTTATGGTCACTTTACTCTCCGCTTTAGCTGCTAGTAAAAGGCTCGGTGATTGGGAATGGATTGTGCCTGCCGTGAGTGGTCTTGCTGCACTTTCTACAACTTTGCTCAGTCAAACAACTTCTCAAAAAACTTGGATCAATTCTCGTAATGTTCAGCAAAGACTACAAGTTGAAAAATTCCTCTATCTTCAAACCTCTGGTAGTTATTCACTAATGAGTGAGGAAGAGAAAGTTTGTCATTTCTCAAATCAAGTCATGGAAATATGGTCGGAGGGACATGAAGCTTGGGGACAAACTGTATCGGACAGAAAGAAGTAAATCTGTTATCAGTACATTCTTTAACCTGCCCATGCTTCGAGTGTTTCCGCCAATCAGCAGACCCTATGAGCCTGGTATTCGGCAGCAAGTCGAACCGGGAAACCAGGGCAAAATTGTGGCAAACGTGAAAAGTGTGAGCCAAAGGCAGCGACACAAACTCTATCGATTGAAAGTAAAATTGAGCCTCTAGCTTTTATGGGACAACAGCGTTTTGAGCCAAATTCAAGTCTTAAACTTGCAGATCCTTCACCAAGGACTTCCCGCAATTACACCCGCTTTCGGAGCAGCGATCGCAGAAGCAGGAGCAATTTGTCTAACGGATGAAGCCCATGAGCCAGGAGTAACTCTCGAAGTTGAAGGAGAATTTTCCACTCAGTTCCAGTTGAATTGGCAACCCGTTACAGAACAAGCAAGGCGATGCTGGAATGATGAGGAATATACAACCGAGCAAGCGGCTTATGGCATTGCATTTCTATTAATTTTGCAATTAACCAATCTGACGGTGATTGAACGTTCTCGTAAGGGCACTGGATTTGACTACTGGTTGGGAAGCCAAGATTCAACCGCAACACTGCCGTTTCAGCGCATGGCTCGGCTTGAAGTGTCTGGGATTCGTAAGGGCAATCGGAGTCAAATCAATGCCAGAGTCAAGCAGAAAATCGAACAAACTGGCGCATCTGATGCAGAAGGGTTGCCAGCTTATATCATAGTAGTAGAATTCAGCCGCCCGCTTTCTGTCGTTAGCGCGAAACGGAATCCCGAAGGAGCCTTACTCCAATGAACCAGATTCAAACGCTCCATCAACAAGCAATGGATTTAGCCGAAGCAGCCGCAGTCGCCCGCTTGAGAGGCGAGATCGAACAGGCAACACAGTTGACCCGACAAGCGTTTGAACAAGAAACCCAGGCTGCTAATTTAATTGCTAGCGTTCTCGATGCCGAACCGACTCGATCTGTCCTCCACCGTAGCGCTGCATCTTTAGCGATCGAGTGTGGCGAATTACGAGCCGCAGAACGACTAATTGCCACCGCATTATCTGGCAGTCCGCCCCCAGAGATTGCGGAAGAACTCAAAGATTTATTCATCCAGATTAATTTGGGTCAATATCTGAAGCGTCAAGGAATTGATATCAACATTAACGAATTGCAAGGTTTGGTAAATCAGTAATAGTTAATAAGGCACGGTCGAACAACATGGTTGGAGCAGACGGTAGAGAGCTTTTGTGCTTCGCTTCAGGCTTATCTACCGCCGCCGCCCACTTTAGCCATTGTGTTTCTCAAAACACTCGGATTTCTGAGCTATGCGATCGCTGCTGCTGGTGCTTTTGTCGGAACTTTGAGCACCTGTTGATACACCTTGCCTAACTGAGCAGCAACACCATCCCAGCTAAACATCTTCTCAACTCGATCTCGCCCTGCCTGACCTAACTGATCACGCCAGTTTGGATCTGCCAAAATTCGATCGATCGCCTTGGCAAATGCCGCATCATCTTTTGCCGGAGCTAACAAGCCTGTGATTTCAGGAATGACGGTAAACTGCAATCCGCCCACATCCGAAGCGACAACAGGCGTTCCACTTGCCATCGCCTCAATTGCTACTAATCCAAACGGCTCATAATGACTCGGCACTACCGAAACATCGGCAGCAGCATAATACAAGTGCAGATTTTCAACTCCTAAACGACCCGGAAACATCGTGATATCTTGCAAGCCGAGTTCATTGACGATGCCTTCAATACGCTCTCGTTCCGCGCCATCACTCTGTCCAGGACGACTGCCCCCGCCGATGATCAATTTCAAATTCTGGTCTTTCAGTTTAGACTGGCCCACCGCACGAACTAAGGTTTCAATTCCTTTTCGGCGATCGAAGCGACCCACATACAACACAATCTTGGCATCTTGCTCTAATCCCAACGCGCGCCGCGCTTCAATTCGAGAAATATGACCAAAGCGTCGAGTATCCGTGCCACAAGGAATAATATCAATGCTGCCGTGCGTCGAAACGAGCGATCGCATGTGGTCTTTCTCTTGTGGACTCGTTGCGACAATCCGCTCAGCCGTTTCTAAACATAATTTCTCAGTCGCTAAGCGAGTCTTCGCAATCATAGGAATCGCTGAAATTGACTGATATTTCACTGCACCTAAAGAGTGATAGGTATGAATCTGCTTCACGCCTTGCAGCTTTTTCAAGGTCATACCGACCCAGGAAGACAGCCAGTAGTTAGTATGAACTAAATCATATTGAAATCCTGAGTCAGCCTGAAATTGTTGCAGAGCTTCGACAAATTCAGGCAAGTAGCCAAACAATTCATCACGAGGAATAAATTTTTGCGGCCCAGCCGTTAATCGAATCGTGCGGCAATGGGGAGTGTGTTGCACAATCTCAGGCTGGTCGGCATCCGATCGACGAGTAAACATATCGACTTGCCATCCCTGCCGGGACAGCGCTTCTC
Organism: Leptolyngbya sp. UWPOB_LEPTO1; assembly: GCF_017302695.1. Classification (NCBI taxonomy): domain Bacteria; kingdom Bacillati; phylum Cyanobacteriota; class Cyanophyceae; order Leptolyngbyales; family Leptolyngbyaceae; genus Leptolyngbya; species Leptolyngbya sp. UWPOB_LEPTO1. The sequence continues at coordinate 49,203 of NZ_JAFLCJ010000020.1, forward strand.
CAACGTTCCGCACATAGACGTTTTGACCGCCCGCTTCCTCTTTGCCAATCTCGATCGCAGGATCGCCATGAACCGAAATTAATGCAATCCGAGGGCGCTGTCCTGAAATAGCCATAGTTCTTTTACCAAAACACGATAAACAGAAACAGAATGTGAATTTTCATATTCGCTTGTGTTTAGGTTAGTAACATTTCACTTCGTTTTCATCTTTCAGGGGTTAGAAATCAAACAAGATAATATCTGGGCTAGACAAAATACTAAAAAGTTAGAATCTATCAAAAGTAAGATTTTCAGCACAAAAAAAGGGTAGATAGCTCTACCCTGTACCTGCATTTCGATTGTGTGAATTAATACAAGCGGCTTAATACATAGTCAGCAAGTTTGATCAAAGCCTGTCGAGATTCAGACATTGGCAAGTCTGCCAGATGTTCGATCGCGGATTTAGCATGATGCGATGCCAGTTCTCTCGCTCTCTGAATCCCTTGGCTATCCCGAACCAGTGCTAAAGCTTGTTCGAGATCATCTTCTTGTTCAAATTCTCGATCGATTAAATCTTCTAGATAAGGCTTTTCTTCTAAGGCATACAGAACTGGAGCCGTGAGATTGCCGCTTCTGAGATCTGAGCCAGCAGGTTTGCCAAGAGATTCGGTTGAGCCTGTGAAATCGAGAATGTCATCGACAATTTGGAACGCTAAACCGAGATTACGCCCGTAGTGATAGAGATTTTGTGCCTCGACTTCAGAAGCATCGCTGAGAATTGCGGCGGCTTTTGAACTATTGGCAATTAAAGATGCGGTTTTGTAATAGCTCTTTTCGAGATAAGACTCGATCGTAATTCCCATATCAAACCGAAATAATCCCTGCTGAATTTCGCCTTCTGCAAAATCCTTGATCACCTCAGAGAGCAGCTTGATCACTTCGATGTTTTCTAAATTCGCCAAGTACCAAGAAGACTGGGCAAAAAGAAAATCTCCAGCAAGTACTGCAACTTGATTGCTAAATCGGCTATGAACCGCTGGAATACCGCGTCGGGTTGCGGATTCGTCGATCACATCGTCATGCACCAAGCTTGCCGTGTGAATCATTTCAGTGATTTCAGCTAAGCGGCGATGGCGTTGAGTAATCTCCTGCCCATGCATCGTGGCGCGAGCGACTAAGAGCACGATCGCGGGTCGGATGCGTTTCCCGCCAGCGCTAAATAGATGCTCTGCGGCAGCGTACAGAATCGGATGACGCGCACCAATGAGGTTTTGAAGATTCTCGGTGAGTAAACGTAGATCCGCTTCTACCGGAGAAAATAGGGATGTTGCTGAGGTCATGTAGTTGCCGACTCAGAGGCTATAGGTTAAGTTTTTTTACGGCTTGTAAGCTTATTTTACTCATAAATCCGCAATTCTAGGGGACTCAAAATTTTTGGTTCTCAGATTTGGGTAAATCTAACTAGCAAAAGTCCCGCTCTCTCATCGATTCGATCGAGTGGCGGGACAAAACCAAATCGAGTCAAGATTCACATCTTAGAGCAAGCCGAGCCAGGTCAAAACGCCTTGTCCCGTGACAAATTCTACAATCAGCGCTGCCACAAATCCGATCATTGCGGCACGTCCATTTAAGCGTTCTGCATACTGATTGAAGCCAAATTTCGGATTTTCAAGCTTGGGGGTTACGGTCGGTTGAATCTGCGTCATGGTAAACAAAACCTATCCTAGATTTAGGGGTAAAAATTGTTACGAGTCAAAGCGGTTGAATCGCTTAACAATTCTTTATCTGTATTTTAGCGAGCGAATTGCATAAATGGGATCTGCATGTTAAACAACCGTTGACTCTAGGTTGGAAGACTACACTAGAAGTACGACTGGAGAATGGCTATGGAAATCGGTGTCCCTAAAGAAACCAAGGATCAAGAGTTTCGAGTTGGTTTGAGTCCGAGTAGTGTGAGGGTGCTGATCGAACAGGGGCACTCGGTCGCGATCGAGTCAAAGGCAGGTGAGGGTTCGGGCTTTAGTGATGCAGATTATGTGCAAGTCGGTGCCACGATCGTCAATAGCGCCAAAGCAGCCTGGGATCGTGAACTCGTGATTAAGGTCAAAGAACCTTTGAAAGCGGAATATGACTATTTACAGAAAGGACAAATTCTATTCACCTACCTGCACTTGGCAGCTAGTCACGAATTAACCGAACATTTGCTGAATTCAGGTGTGAGTGCGATCGCGTATGAAACCGTGGAACTGAGCGATCGCCGACTGCCGCTGTTGACCCCTATGAGTATCATTGCGGGTCGCTTATCGGTGCAATTTGGAGCGCGATATCTGGAACGACAGCAAGGTGGGCGAGGTGTCTTGCTTGGAGGCGTTCCCGGCGTTAAACCGGGACGAGTGGTGATTTTAGGTGGAGGAATTGTTGGAACCGAAGCAGCGCGGATGGCAACGGGAATGGGCGCGCAGGTGACAATTTTAGATGTGAATGTCGATCGCTTGTCGTATTTAGAATCCGTCTTTGGATCGCGAATTGAACTGCTTTACAGTAATTCGAGTCATATCGAAGAATTAGTTCCTCAAGCGGATCTACTGATTGGTTCAGTGCTGATTCCAGGACGGAAAGCGCCGATCTTAGTGTCGCGAGAATTAGTGAAAAAAATGCGATCGGGTTCGGTCATTGTCGATGTTGCTGTTGATCAAGGTGGCTGTATCGAAACGCTGCATCCGACCTCACACACGGCTCCAACCTATGTTGAAGAAGGCGTTTTGCATTATGGTGTCCCCAACATGCCGGGTGCGGTTCCTTGGACGGCGACCCAGGCTTTGAATAATAGTACGCTGCCGTATGTGTTGAAATTGGCAAATCATCGGATGGAAGCTCTCGATCGCGATCCTGCCTTAGCGAAGGGGCTAAATGTCCAGAACCATCATTTGATTCACCCGGCAGTGCAAGAAGTGTTTCCGGATTTAGTGAGTTAGCGCGATCGTCAAAATCTACAGAAGTCCAACTTTTTGAACAAGTTGGACTTCTCAAGTCAAGCCGAGATTATTCGTGAATCCAACCGATGATCGTCGGCGACCAATTCACTAATTCTTCGTCTTTGAACCACAGCGCAATTTCGCTTTGAGCCGTTTCGGGTGCATCTGAACCGTGAATCAAATTCCGTCCAATGTTTGCACCAAAGTCTCCCCGAATCGTGCCAGGTTCAGCCGTCAGCGGATTTGTCGCACCAATGACTTTCCGTGCGCCTGCAATCACACCGTCACCTTCCCAAACCATCGCGACCACAGGGCCGGATGTAATAAATTCCACCAAGCTGCCGAAAAACGGACGCTCACGGTGAACACCGTAGTGGCTCTCCGCCAACTCACGGCTAACGTTCATGAATTTCAATCCGACGAGAGTAAAGCCCTTTGTTTCAAAGCGGCGAATGATTTCACCAACCAATTTACGTTGTACGCCATCAGGCTTAATGGCTAAAAATGTGCGTTCCAAGCTGGACTCCCAAGAATGACGTGAAATTTACCAAACCTAGATTAGCCCAGATTGGGGGTTTGGGATGAAATTGGGAAGTAGGGAGTAGGAGTCAATCTCCCCACTCCCCCCACTCCCCAAATTACGTAGTGCGAAAGACCTCGATTTCGTAAACTCCGCGATACACTGAATGCTTAAGAATCGCAAAGTGAGGAGCAGCCACGATGGGAGAGCGCGCAGCTACTGCCAAACCGGAAAATCTACAGCCTGAAGAGAAGTTGGAAGCGTCAAGCAATCACTCAAAGGGCAAGCCGAACGGCAAATCGAACGGTAAATCGCGCCCCGTTGAACCGCCTCAACCGAAGAAACAATGGACGATCGAAGATAGCGAAGAGCTTTATCGCATTCAAGGATGGGGCGATCCGTATTTCTCAATTAACGCAGCAGGACACGTCACCGTCTCGCCGAAAGGGAATCGTGGCGGATCGTTAGACTTGTTCGATTTGGTCAACGCATTGAAACAGCGAAATCTAGGCTTGCCTTTGCTGATTCGATTTTCAGACATTTTGGAAGATCGAATTGAGCGGATTAATTCGGCATTTGCGAAAGCGATCGCAAGATACAGCTATCCCGGTGTCTACCGGGGCGTGTTTCCTGTGAAATGCAATCAACAACGCCATTTGGTCGAAGATCTGGTGCGATTCGGACAACCGCATCAGTTTGGATTAGAAGCTGGCTCAAAGCCTGAACTGATGATTGCATTGGCATCGCTCAAAACGCCGGGAGCTCTGCTCATTTGCAATGGCTATAAAGATCGCGAATACATTGAAACCGCAATGTTGGCGCGACGATTAGGACAAACGCCGATCATTGTTCTTGAACAAGTCGAAGAAGTTGAATTTGCGATCGAAGCGAGCAAAAAACTTGGAGTCGAACCGATTTTGGGCGTGCGTGCCAAGTTGAATGCCAAAGGGATTGGGCGTTGGGGCACTTCGGCAGGTGATCGCGCTAAGTTTGGCTTAACCATTCCTGAAATTATTCATGCCGTCAATCGGTTAAAAGAAGCCGATATGCTTGGCTGCCTGCAACTGCTGCATTTTCACATTGGCTCTCAAATCTCAGCGATTAGCGTCTTGAAAGAAGCGATGCGAGAAGCGAGTCAAATTTATGTGGAACTCTGCAAACTGGGAGCCAACATGCAATACATGGATGTTGGGGGTGGATTGGGTGTGGACTATGACGGGTCGCAAACGAATTTCCACGCATCCAAAAATTACACGACTCAAAACTATGCCAATGATGTCGTGGCAGCCGTGAAAGATGCTTGTACGATCGCGAATCTTCCCGTTCCGACTTTGATTAGCGAAAGTGGCAGAGCGATCGCATCGCATCAATCCGTTTTAGTCTTCAACATTCTGGGAACCAGCGATGTCTCGTCTGAGATTCCAGAACCTGCGAAGGAGAATGAACATGTAATCGTGCAAAATCTCTATGAAACTTACACGTCGATCAACTCTGATAATTTCTTAGAGATGTATCACGATGCCACGCAGTTCAAAGACGAAGCGGTTAATCTATTCGGATTCGGTTATCTGAGTCTGACTGAACGCGCTAGAGCCGAGCGGTTGTATTGGTCGTGCTGCCATAAAATTGTTACTTTTTCGCGGCAGCTTGACTATATTCCTGACGACTTGGCAGACCTAGAGCAGATCATGGCATCCATGTACTACATGAATCTCTCAGTCTTCCAATCGGCTCCCGATAGTTGGGCGATCGATCAACTCTTCCCGATCATGCCGATTCATCGCTTGAACGAGGAACCGACGCGCCGTGTAACGCTCGCCGATCTCACCTGTGACAGTGATGGCAAGATTGATCAATTCATTGATCTGCGGGATGTGAAACCTGTGCTAGAGTTGCATACTTTAAAGCCTGGTGAACCTTACTACTTAGGCATGTTCCTAAATGGAGCGTACCAAGAGATTATGGGCAACTTGCACAACTTGTTTGGTGACACAAACACTGTTCACATCCAACTCACGCCCAAAGGCTACCAAATTCAGCATGTGGTACGCGGCGACACGATGAAAGAAGTGCTGGGTTATGTGCAATATGATCCTGAAGACATGATCGAAAGTATTCGACTTCAGACTGAACTCGCATTAGCAGACAATCGAATTACCTTGCAAGAGTCACAATTGCTGCTTCAGAACTATGAACGCAGTTTAAGCGGCTACACTTACCTCGTATCTTAGCTTCTGGTTGTTTCATCTGGAAGGATGAATTTTACTAGGTTTGCTGATACGAGTAGAGGGTGAGAGTGACTGTGTTGGACTCTCAATTCTCCAGTGCTAGACTGTCTAGCTCTCAACCCTCTACAACTCAATGATCAACATTGCTTGAAGCTGAATTTATAGCCATTGCTGAATGAATTCTGGCGATCGCCAAAGTAAGTAAACGATCGTGGCACAAATTCCTGTAATCACAGTCGTCAGTCCATAAGCCACGCACATTAACAATCCATCTGATTCGAGCATGGCGACAACGAGGAGTAATATCCCGATCGTGGGAAATGGATTGGTCAAAGGAATTGGTGCAATTAATAAAATAGAAAGCCAAGTGATGCACATTCCATTGAATTGCCAAATTTTTGGATTCGCTGCAATTCGACGCATCCGAGGACGAGTAATTTTCTCTAAAATGCGCGTGACTCGTCGCACATTCTGCAATAGCTGTTTAGCAAAGCTCGTCGGAAATCGAAACCGGGCGACTTTTTTGGGCAACCAAGGGGTACGCCTTCCTAATGCCATTTGAACACCTAGCAAAACACAAGCCGTACCCGGAATTCCCGTTAGCCCGGGCGGCACAGGAAAGAGAAAAGGAATCACCATTAGTCCAATGACGAGACCAAATCCGCGTTCTGAAGTTTCGGAGAGAATAGCCGCGATCGTTAACGGTTCTTCGGATAGCCGCTTAATTAGAGATTCAATGTCTTGCGAGAAGCGAAGATGCATTCGTCGATAACGTGACAGATACGAAAATTCTAACCGAGACTTTCAGAAGTCGAACGCCTGCAAACTACTGATCTTTAACTCACTTGACTTATCCCTTCGATGTCTTAAATCGATGTCTCGCATCGCTGAAAGCTTCCCGCATTGCAGCTTGAATCCTTTTCGGGTCAGGCGTTTTACCACCCATCAAATCCCCAAAATACACGCATGCTGCTTCGCCTAACGCCCAAGTATAGGCACTCGCCCACGAAGCCGCAATCACACTGCCAAACCCCGGCACAAATTTAATCAATTCGCGCCCGATCGCTTGTGCTACAAATCCACCCGCGATCGCACTAACGACCCCACCTGCCTGTGAAGGGCTTAATGTCTGTCCATACAACTGTCCCAATGCTCCCACCATCGAAACTTGTAGCGCAGTCAACACGGGCATTGTGGCTAACGGTAAAGGAATCGCTGCTGCTGCCCCTGCCATTACGGAAAACGGCAAGATATAACGTCGCGCAGCATCTCGATACAAACCGCTAATTTGCTGACCTGCATCTCGATCGTTCAAGAGTTGCGAAATGGTTCTTGCTTCAGCTTCTGGCAGCAATTCCGCGATCGTATCCATCAAAGGCTCTAATCCATAAAAGGTTGGATTAAACTCATCTTCCTCCAACGTAAAATCGATCAAGACAGCACGATCGAACAAGCCCTTAAAGTCTTCTTGAATGCGTGTAAACGCACGATCGACTTCCGCAAAATTCGGTGGATACTCAGGATGATCGCTCACATCCGGTGGATAGAGTTCATGCAGACAAGTGACAACCAGTAAAACAGGCACTTCTGGGCGTTTTTGCCGAATTCGACCTGCAATCTGTTTGAGCGTATCTGTTGCAAAATCGTTAATCTTAACGGTCAGTAGTAAAATTTTGGCATTCGTCTCAGATTCACTCGGCTGCAATTCACCGACTAATTCGCGAATCACTTCCGATGTTGCTTGCGTTCCATCTCCCAAGCCGACCGTATCTGTAAAAATGACAAGCGGTAAATCCTCAGTGGGATAGCAATATTGTTGAGTGTACTGGGTATGCGGACGAAAGCCTTGACCAATGATTTCAGCCGAAACGCCTGTTAAACCACGAACGATCGAAGATTTTCCTGATTGCGGTTTGCCCACCAGCAATGCTTCAGTCGTCGGTAGTTCCGATCTGACTTTCTTCAAAATCTCTTCGACTTCTGCTTCATCGACCTTGAACCAATTCTGTAGCGTCTTTGCCATAGGTTCAATCGAGACGCGCTTCGTCGCTTCTGCCATCCCATCCCGAATTTGATTCAACCAGGAACTATCCCACTTCATCGCTCCTTCCTCATCAGAATAGAAAAGGCGCGATCGTAACCGCACCTTTACTGATAATTATGGCGTTTCTCAATTTAGCTATTCATCACCCGACTGTGCGGATTCCCCCCCTGGCGAGGACTTATAGATGGCATCTAGCTGTTCACGGGCATCTTCCACACTCATCGATCGCATGACCAGCAGCGGTTCGTCAATCATGCGACCATGCTCATCGAGTAGCTCTGGATGAGGGGTCGGACGATTCTGTTTGACGGGAGGATACTGACGCTGCGACTCAACCCCCAACGTCATTAAATTCCGGATTAAATTGCCAACTGCCAAGAAAGCCAATGCTGTGAAAGCCAGAATATAAAGTAGGTGCAGAATCATACGCCTCGCGCCAATAGAGATTGACAAAAGAGAATTTACCGGAAGCGCTGCGGCTCCCGGTTTGCAATTATGAAAAATCGTTTTCTAATTATCTAACAGTTTCTCAGATTTTTCTGATTCCTGGTATCCCAAAAAAGAGAGAGTTTGCAAAACTCAACTCGATTGCTGCGATCGCAGTTTGAGACTGACTTGCCAACATTCGCTCACTAGATGATGCCACGTGACTAAGACGGATGAATCGACTCCCGCCTGTCCCCCTGTAGCTTTCAGCAACGCCTGAACCGTGCTCACTTCCTGCTGACTGGTCATTACCCGCTGCAAGAGGTCTTTCTGCTCGTCTGCAGAGAGAAATGGAATGTGCTGCTCTTCCAACAGGCTGCGAGAGCGCGAAAACCAGTACTCGAAGTCGTCGAGCAGCGGTTCTAAGATGGTTTTGAATAAGTCGGAGTCGGGGTGATTGGGATTAAACATTTTGAAAACCGATCGCGTTAGCAAATCCTAATAGTCGTTACATTTCGTAACATTTCTATTTTAGCTTGAAAGTTTGCAGATTCAACCCCGAATTACCGGGAGGTCGGTAAGATATATGGGTGATTTTATTAGCCTTCGTCCCATGTCTGCCGATTCAAACCAGCCGGAAAAAATTTATTTGCCCAAAACCAGCGAATCTGAAGCGTTGAAGAAAATTCGCCATACGACTTCGCACGTATTGGCAATGGCGGTTCAGAAGCTCTTTCCGAAAGCACAGGTGACGATCGGGCCTTGGATTGAGAATGGGTTTTACTACGATTTTGATAACCCGGAGCCTTTTACTGAAAAGGATCTCAAAGCGATCAAGAAAGAGATGGCGAAGATCATTCGGCGCAAATTGCCTGTGATTCGTGAAGAAGTGAGCCGCGAAGAGGCAAAAAGCCGAATTCAAGCGCTGAATGAGCCTTATAAGCTAGAGATTCTCGACGATATCAAACAAGAGCCGATCACGATTTATCACTTAGGCGATCAGTGGTGGGATTTGTGTGCAGGCCCGCACGTAGAAACGACCGAAGAATTAAATCCAGACGCGATCGAGCTTGAATCCGTTGCGGGTGCATATTGGCGCGGAGATGAAACTAAAGCTCAGCTTCAACGCATTTACGGCACAGCTTGGGAAACGCCTGAACAGTTAGCTGAATACAAGCGCCGCAAAGAAGAAGCGATGAAGCGCGATCATCGAAAATTGGGTAAAGAGTTAGGATTGTTTATTTTCTCGGATTTAGTGGGACCAGGATTACCTCTGTGGACACCCAAAGGAACGATTCTGAGATCAACCCTAGAAGACTTTCTCAAACAAGAGCAAACCAGACGCGGTTATTTGCCTGTCGTTACGCCACATATTGCCAAAGTGGATCTGTTTAAAACTTCAGGTCACTGGCAGAAGTACAGCGAAGATATGTTCCCCATGATGGCGGAAGATGACAAAGCTCGAACCGAAGAACAGGGCTTTGTGATGAAGCCGATGAACTGTCCGTTCCACATCCAGATCTATAAGAGTGAACTGCGATCGTATCGAGATCTGCCGATGCGATTAGCAGAATTTGGGACAGTCTACCGCTATGAACAGTCAGGTGAACTTGGCGGATTAACGAGAGTACGAGGCTTTACAGTCGATGACTCTCACTTGTTTGTCACGCCTGAACAGCTTGATGCGGAGTTTCTCAGTGTTGTGGATTTGATTTTATCGGTCTTCAAGAGTCTACAACTGAAAAACTTTAAGGCTCGTTTGAGTTTCCGCGATCCAGACTCGGATAAATATATTGGGTCTGATGAGGCGTGGGAGAAAGCTCAAGGTGCAATTCGTCGTGCAGTCGAAACGATGGGCATGAACTATTTTGAGGGCATTGGAGAGGCAGCATTTTATGGACCGAAATTGGACTTTATCTTTAGTGATGCGCTCGATCGAGAATGGCAGCTTGGCACCGTGCAAGTCGATTACAACTTACCGGAACGCTTTGATCTCGAATATGTGGCAGAAGATGGCAGTCGTAAGCGTCCTGTAATGATTCATCGTGCGCCGTTTGGCTCGTTGGAGCGATTGATCGGAATTCTGATCGAAGAGTATGCGGGAGATTTCCCAGTTTGGCTTGCTCCTGAGCAGATTCGATTACTCACGGTGAGTGATGAATTTTTACCATTTGCGAAGCAGGCTGTCGAGCAAATGAAACTTGCAGGAATTCGAGCGGAAGTTGCGCCGAGCGGCGATCGATTAGGCAAACTGATTCGCAATGCTGAGAAGGAAAAGATTCCGGTGATGGCAGTTGTGGGTGCGAAAGAGGTCGAATCGGATGCGTTGAATATTCGGACGCGTGCATCGGGTGAATTAGGAGCAATTGCGCTCAGTGAGGTGATCGATCGTCTTAAACACGCGATCGCAACTCACGGGAATTTCTAGCCTGCAAAATTTGCCCAGTTTATGTTGGCAGTTTCACAGAGATTTCACGGTTGAAACGGCATCTCCAAATTTAAGAGATGCCGTTGTTCAGTTCTATTACTGACTTCGAGAAATTTCACTAGATAAGCTTATTTAAGTTGCGATCGCAGACGGGAATGATAAAGACGTTCTGTTAGGAGTCCACCAGAATGTCTGCTTCTGCACCCCAGTTTGACGCTGCTGTTTTGAATCATTGCGAGCGTGCTGAAATTGCCTTTGTTGATCCGTCTGTTCCTGAGGTTTCCAGTCTCGTTGCGGGAGTGCGATCGCAGATTGAAGTGATTTTGCTCGATGGCGATCGCGATGGTATCGTGCAGATCGCTGAAGTGTTAGAGAATCGTAGGCAGATTAAAGCGATTCATCTCATCTCTCATGGAACTCCTGGCGCAATTTTAATAGGCACAGCACAATTGAGTGCTGAAACGATGAGAATTTATGCGCGATCGCTGATGCAGTGGTCGGAAGCATTAAGCGCAGATGCAGAAATTTTAATTTATGGTTGCGAAGTCGCTCAAGGTGCAGAGGCACTTTTGCAACAAATGAGTGAACTGACAGGAGCCACGATCGCGGCTTCTGCGACAAAAACAGGCTGTGCAGAACTTGGAGGAAATTGGGAGTTAGAAGTCAGAACGGGAGAATGTCAGACTGAACTCGCATTTGGGATGGAAGCGCGCGCGCGTTATCGATCGATTCTGGCAAATGATCCTGTTATTGTGACAGGCGCAACCACATACAATACACCCAGAAATTTGGCAAATGTTGATGGAGTCTTGTACTTCTCAGCAGTGAGTGGCAGTGGAACTGAACTATGGAGAGTTGATCCGGTAACTGGAAATGCAACGCTCTTGAGTGACATTGTTTCAGGCAGTAGCTCCTCTTCTCCCACAAATCTAACCAATGTAAATGGAACGCTCTACTTCTCTGCGACAACTCCCACAAGCGGGCGTGAACTCTGGAAGTTTGACCCTGTAACCGGTACAACATCGATCGTTGGAGATATCAACTTAAACACGGGTAATGCTGATCCTCAAGAATTAATCAATATAGGCGGAACACTGTACTTTTCAGCAACTGATGGTACAGGACGTAAATTGTGGAAGGTTGATCCTACCAATGGACAAGCGCAGCTAGTCGCAAATGCAGGTTCTTCTCCTACATCTTTAACCAATGTGAATGGGACACTGTACTTTGCAGCGACAACTAGCACAAATGGAACTGAACTGTGGAAGATTGATCCTGTAACTGGGCTTGCATCACTAGCTGCTGATATTCGACCTGGTACTGGAGGTTCTTCCCTCACAAATCTAACCAATGTCAACGGTCTTCTTTACTTCTCTGCAAGTGGTAACGATGCAAATGGAACTGAGCTATGGAAATTTGATCCCAATAGCGGACAGGCAACTTTAGTCAGCGATATTCGATCAGGTAGCCTTGGTTCCTTGCCAGCTAGCCTAACGGATGTAAATGGAACATTGTACTTTACCGCAGATGATGGCACAAATGGTCGTGAACTATGGAGAGTTGATCCTACAACAGGTCAAGCCTCATTGGTGGCAAACATTAATTCAACAGGTTCTGCTCTCACGAATACTACGACTACCGAACTCATCAATGTAAATGGAACACTGTACTTTACTGCAGATGATGGCACAAATGGTCGTGAACTATGGAAAGTTGATCCTGCAACAGGTCAAGCTTCAATGGTCAGGAATATCAATGCGGGTTCAGCGAGTTCTGATCCGCAGTCTCTAATCAATGTAGATGGAACCTTGTACTTTACAGCAACAAATGGTTCTGCTGCTGGTCAGAATGGACGAGAACTTTGGAAAGTTGATCCGACAACAGGTCAAGCCTCGCTTGTAAAAGATATTCGGGTGGGGACGAGTGGATCTGTTATTGCTAACTTGACAAATGTCAATGGAACTCTATATTTCTCGGCAGACAATGGTTCTGGCGATCGCTTATGGAAACTAGAGCCTCCAACTCCGCTCACGCTGGATCTCAACGGCGCATCTGCGGGCAGTAACTTCGCTGCAAGCTTTACCGAAAATGGTGCAGCAACAACGCTTACCAGTTCTACACTCGCAATTACGAATTCTGACACCGAAATTGATCGAGCAACGATTACAATTGCCAATTTCGTTGCAGAAGACGAGCTGCTATTTACCAATCAAAATGGGATTACAGGCAGTTTTACCAATGGTGTCCTTACACTGACTGGAACAACCTCGATCGCGAATTACCAAACTGCGCTCAAATCGATTACTTACCGCAACCTCAGCGACAATCCCAATACGACAAATCGTCAGATTCAGTTTGTCCTATTTGATGACACTCGCTCTAGCCCAGTTGCAACCACAACAGTCAGCATTACTGCACTCAACGACAGTCCAGTTCTTAATGCTCCTACCAGTCAAGGCTTTATCCCTAGCGGATTAACTCCCGTTTCAGGCATTAGTATTAATGATATTGATGCTAACAATGCGATTCCTCTAAATGTGATTGTCTCTGCTGGAACTGGAACTGTTTCACTCGGTACAGTCACTGGAATTACTTTTGTCTCAGGTGATGGAAGCGACGATCAGAGCTTTGAGATTCGCGGCAGTCTCAGTGATCTGAATACAGCACTTGCATCTCTATCCTACCGTGCTAATGGTAGCTCGACTGATACACTCTCCATTACAGTCAACGATAACGGAAATGGAGATAACGGAATCACTCCAATTCAGGTAAATCGATCGATTGAACTCAGACCACCGATTGCGCTCGATCTCAATGGCGCAAATCCAGGGATCAATTTTGCAACAAGTTTTACCGAAAACGGCACTGCAACCCTAGCTAGCTCTGGTCTTACAATAACGAGTTCCAACTCTAATATGACTGGAGCGATGATTACGATCGCGAATTTTGTCGCAGCACAGGACGAGCTTCTCTTTGTTAACCAAAACGGCATCACAGGCAGCTTCAACAATGGTGTTCTTACACTAACTGGAACAACCTCGATCGCAAACTATGAAGCTGCGCTCAAATCGATTACTTACCGCAACCTCAGCGACAATCCAAACACGACAAATCGTCAAATTCAGTTTGTTTTATTAGATGGCACGCAAACGAGTCCACCTGCTACGACAACACTGAGTATCACTGCGGTTAATGATGCTCCACTTCTCAGTATTCCTGGAATGCAGAACGTTGCTGAGAATAGTTCAACGGCAATTGCTGGTATTAGTATCAATGATGTCGATGCAAACAATGTGATTCCGCTCACAGTGACGCTCTCTGCTGGAACCGGAACACTCTCGCTTGGTGTCGTTAATGGAATTTCATTCATCGCAGGTGATGGAAGCGACGATCAGAGTTTTCAGATTCGGGGTAGCCTCGACAATCTGAATACAGCACTTGCATCATTATCCTATCGGAGTACTGCTGCTACAGGCGATACGATTTCAGTTACGGTCAATGACAATGGTAATGGCGACAGTGGGACTACAGCCTTTCAGGTCAGTCAATCGATCGTTGTCAATGTTGGAAACAATATCAATGGAACGAATGCTGATGAAACCTTCACACTGACATTGAGAACAGATCAGCTGAATGCGGGGGGAGGGAATGACACTGTTAGTGCTCTATACGAGCGGGTATTGCAAAACGATCGAGTAGATGGTGGTAGCGGTAACGATCGCTTTGTTCTCAGTTTTGGGAATGTGGCTCTTACAGTCAATCCAGCAGATCCCAGTAATCAAATCAGCGGCGTTGCAGGGCTAACTGTTCAAAATTTTGAAGAGTTTGATTTTAGTCAGTATATTGGTGCGATCGCATTTACTGGAACTAGCGCACGCGATTGGTTTATTGGTGGATTTGGTAATGATCGAATAACTGTTGACTATGCTCAAGTGCTGCAAGACGATCAGTTGAATGGGGGCAATGGCAGAGATCGATTTGTGCTCAACAATGGAAGCGCTGCGATTACCGTAGACATGACCAACTCCAACTCACAAATTACGAATGTTCCAGGGTTAGTGATTCGGAACTTTGAAGAATTCGATTTTTCAGGATATGCAGGTGCAATTACTTTTTCTGGTAGTGGCGCTGCTGACTCAGTTTGGGGTGGCTCTGGTAATGACATTCTCAATGGAAACTCTGGCAACGATACCCTCAGTGGTGGAGGTGGAACGAATACTCTAATTGGTGGATTTGGTAATGATACTTATCTTATTCAATCTGCGAGCGATACGATTACTGAACTCGCAAATCAAGGAATTGATTCAGTCATTTCTTCTGTGAGTTATACGCTCTCTGCTGATGTCGAAAATCTAACTTTAACGGGTTCAGTTGCGATCGATGGAACTGGAAATGATCTTGCAAATATTTTGGTTGGAAATGCTGGAAATAACCGCTTAACCGGAGGCGCAGGAAATGACAGGCTCGATGGAAGTTTAGGAGCAGATACACTTATCGGAGGACTTGGCGACGATACTTATGTGGTTGATAATCTTGCTGATGTCATCGTCGAAGCTTTGAATCAAGGAATTGATTCTGTTAACGCTTCAGTCAATTGGATTTTGAGCGATAACGTTGAGAATCTGACCCTGACTGGAAATGCTCAAAACGGTACGGGTAACGCTCTCAACAACCAAATTTTCGGCAATAACGAGAACAATACGTTGATCGGCTTAGCAGGCGCAGACAACTTGCGAGGTAATGCTGGAGCGGACATTCTCATTGGAGGACTGGGCAACGACACGATCGATTTAGGTTTAGATCAAGCGATCGATCTTGTGATCTACGCTGTGGGAGATGGTCAAGATACAGTGACGAACTTCCGGCGGGGAGTCGGTGGCGACCAACTCAGAATTGACAGCGCGATCAATATTGATGTCGTAGACAATGGAGCTACAACATCCTTATACTTGCGAAATCAAGCTTTAGGATTTGGAAAAGGAACACAATTGATGGTTCTGATGAGTACGACTGGCTTTACTCCGAGCAATATTAACCAGAACCTAGCAATTGGGAATCAAGCGACCTTTTTCTTTGCTTAGTAGACCACATTCAGCCTCGTTTCCATTTCAATCAAGCGGGATGATTTGACTCATTCCGCTTGTGCATTTTAAGAGCAAATTACTATTTGAAAATCGCGCTACTTTTCCTGTACGAAAATTGTGTATTTACTCTTAACTGATAAAGTTAAGCATAGTTAGTAATCGTTTAACTTACGTAAGTTTGCTATATAGATTCATTGTTCCTTGTTCAATAATAAGGTCATACAAACTTTGTACGTTATACAAAGTTGGATATGTAAAAGTTAGAGGAGTAGTAGCGATGAGCTTCTTGTCTCGTTCTGCATCGGTTTTAGTTGGCTTAGCTGGTTTAGTAGCAGTTGCTGCTGCACCTGCATCTGCACAAAATGCATCAGTAAGTGGTGCAATTACTCGTACATCTCCCGCTGGTTTCACCACCACGATTTCTGGTGAAATTGTTGCACCTGAAGGAGTATATTTTACTGGACCTTTGACTGTTTCGGGCACAGCTGATGAAGTGAACCCAGTGTTAAATGTCAACGCACCCACTGCAACTTTTCCTGCTGCTGGTGCTCCATCTTTGCTGGAACAAACTGTTGCTACTGAGCTGGATGGTCTCGATCCGACAACCCAAGCTGGACTTGATGCTTATGCTGCGATTCTGAAAGCTGCTGTCGGTGTTGATGGATTGGAGTAATCCTGCCGCTGTAGCTTAGCCATAGCTAGTTCTGGCTCTGACTCTAGTCTTATCAGAATTCCCGATAAAACTGGAACCGTTTAAAGATTTGTAAAAGTTAGAGGAGTAATCACGATGAGTTTCTTATCTCGTTCTGCATCGGTTTTAGTAGGCTTAGCTGGTTTAGTAGCAGTCGCTGCTGCACCTGCATCTGCACAAAATGCATCAGTGAGTGGTGCAATTACTCGTACATCTCCCGCTGGTTTCACCACCACGATTTCTGGTGAAATTGTTGCACCTGAAGGAGTATATTTTACTGGACCTTTGACTGTTACAGGCATAGCTGATGAAGTGAATCCAGTGTTAAATGTCAACGCGAACGTTGCACTTTTTCCTACTGCTGCTGCTCCATCTTTGCTGGAGCAAGTTGTTACTGCCGAGCTGAATGGTCTCGATACGACAACCCAGGCTGGACTTGATGCTTATGCTGCGATTCTGAAAGCTGCTGTCGGTGTTGATGGATTGGAGTAATCCTGACGCTGTAGCTTAGTCATAGACTAGTTCTGGTTCTGACTCTAGTCTTATCAGAATTCCCGATAAGACTGGAACCGTTTCAAGAGTTGTAAAAGTTAGAGGAGTAATCACGATGAGTTTCTTATCTCGTTCTGCATCGGTTTTAGTAGGCTTAGCTGGTTTAGTAGCAGTCGCTGCTGCACCTGCATCTGCACAAAATGCATCAGTAAGTGGTGCAATTACTCGTACATCTCCTGCTGGTTTCACCACCACGATTTCTGGTGAAATTGTTGCACCTGAAGTATTCTTCATTCCCGGTGCATTGACTGTTACGGGTTCAGCTAATGAAGTGAATCCAGCGTTGAGCGTCAATGCACCCATCGTACCTTATGCTGCTCCTGGTGCTCCATCTTTGCTGGAGCAAACTGTTACTGCCGAGCTGAATGGTCTCGATACGACAACTCAGGCTGGGCTTGATGCTTATGCTGCGATTCTGAAGTCTGCTGTTGGTGTTGATGGATTGGAGTAATCCTGACGCTGTAGCTTAGTCATAGACTAGTTCTGGTTTCGTCCCTACCCCTACTATTCTTTCTATCTAGTAGGTTCTTAATGTGCTATACAATCAACCAACTTTATTGCCTTCGAGCAGTATTGTATAGAATAAATCAGAGATGTAATGATTACATCTCTGATTTTTTATAGGTATAGGATCATTTAGCAAGAATTTGTTCTGTAAGGCTGCAAACTTGGTGCGCTAATTATCTTGAGCTTACAGCACCTATAACTTCAGAACGCTTTGATCGCTTTCTGCTTTTCCGCTTCATGCTTGTTCATATAGCAAAGATGTATCACTCATCTCTCTGCCATATGTGGAATGAGATTAGAACTGATAACCCCCTTCTAAGCGAATTTCAAAATTGTCTCCACTCATCCCTAAACGCGATCGCCAAGCGAAGCCCCGGGTGGAACGATTTCTCAAGATAATGCCATAAGAGAGGGCAGATTCTCGGCTGATCAGGCTTTCTGTCGATCGATAATTTTGAATATATAAACCTGCTGACCAAATTACACTCAAGCGTTGAAGTGCCTCGAATCCAGAGAAAAACTGATCACTGAGTTCGAGCGAAGAACGAAATTCTAAACCACTCTTAAATCTAAGTTGTCCCTCAAAGAATCCAGCAGGCTCTACGCGATCGCGACTATAACTTAAGAAAAAGCCTGGGGTGAGAACGTAGTCCAGATTATCTTGCTGTCGAGCATAGGTATAGCTCAAGTTCAAATAAGCTGGATTGGAAGAATTTGGCACGCTACTCCAAGACAGCCGAAACGATGGAATCAGATTCACGACTGCTTTCGGCTTCCCATTAGAACCGTTGATAACGCGAGTATCAATGTGATTAACCAAGGAGTTTAAGTAAAGTCCAACCGTTGGCTCAGGATCGCCTACATTGTTCGTTGCAACATCAAACGCAGCATCTCCATTCAGGTTAAACCAAACGCCAGAATTGACAGCATAGTTCCATTTTCCTGAAGACCCCGACACCATTGCTTCGACAGCAGGTAGAAAAAGATAGCCTTCAAATCGATTTACGCGAGTTCTGCTGCGACCGATCTGACTCAATTCAATACGATCGAACGCAATATCCGACGATCGAATCCCAATCGGAACAACAGTGTAATCTGGCGAAGACGACGAGAAATCTTGCACAAACTCTTGACCATCAGGAGCTTGAATCACCACTTGGGTTGCAGACGAGCGATTTGGTGTCAGTCCAGTTAAGCTCGACGGCACTGGCGTACCAATAAAAGATAATTGACCAAAGTCCCGATTAGAGAGTTCTAATCGGGAAAAATAAGTTTCTCCTGGAATCCAAGTGCTTTCAGTCTGCAAAAAACGAGCAATACGGCGTTGATTGCCGACCCGAATCTGAAAAAGATCAGCATGTCCCGGAGTAATGGTGCTCGGGAACGTGATCGTTCCTGAAATCTGTCTGATTCCACTGGTTGTATTGGCATAGTATAAGCCGCGGTTGAGGCGCTGGTTGATCGCACTTCTCTGATTCGAGGTTGCTTGAGTGACAATGCCAGAAAACGGTTCACGGCGATCGTAGCGATCGCGGCTCTCTTCTAAGCTTTGGGTTAGCTCTTTCGGTCGAACAAAGCTAAAAACTCCCCCCAACAACAAGCCCAAGCTAGAATTCAACGACTGCAGATCATTCACCTGAACCTTTTTCATGGAAAAAGAGATAGAAAAGCCAGGATTTGCAAACACGTTCGTATAGGTCGCTTGAGGACGAGTTGCATCGTATTGCAGTAGAGTGCGATTGTGAGGCTGATTCAGCGACAAACGATGCCAAAATCGATCGTCAGCTTCAGTAATTTTTGTGCGTAAAATTTGAGGAGGTCTCTGTCCCAGTGGAATCCAGAATAAGGAATTGAAATATGCTAAATTTCGTTCGCTTAAATTCAAGCTTGGATTGACCAAAATATTGAGTAAATCAAGATTGTCAAACTTTCCCAATTGTCCAATCTTGATTCCAGGCAGAGAACTCATGATTGGGGCTGTGGATTCCCCTTCTCCAGTAAACGGATTTTTCCAGCCAATTCTTGCAGCTTCTAGAGCCGATTGCGGGATTTTTGCACCGACAAATAAGCCTTCTGCTTCAAGGAGCGGTTGTAGATTACTCGTCGGGTATGCCTGAAGAATCAAAGGAGCATTTTCTGGCTCTAAAAACTGAAATAGTGAGCTTCCACCGTTGGCAGTGTTACTAGAGCCAGTTCCAGGAGATGGAGGCGGGGCGATACGAACCGCTGTCGGACTTAGATTTGGATTATTAATGACGACAGGAGCCGCCGCTACTCCGGGTGGATTATTGATTTCACCTGAAATCGTTTGAATTGTAAACTGGCTCGTATCCGTCTTTCCGTACAAATCCCGAAACGGCTGCGGCAAAGACCAAACAGCTTGTAATCCCCAGAGTGCTTGCGTTAATTTAATACGCTGCTCGATTTCAACTATTCTTTCTTGCCCTTGATAGTCAATTCCCGCTTGCCAACCTCGTGTTTCGATCACAACTCGATTCTTCGGCAAGACCCAGTAAAACTGGTCTGACTTGGGAAAGTGCGCAAAGTCAAACTCTCGAATGAGAAGCTGATCATCGCGATATTGAGCATCAATATCTGTATAGTTTTCAGTCTTTGCCGGGGTGAATGAAGTCGTCGATTCAAGCAAGTTACTCGCTGGATTGACCACCCAGGGCAAGCGATTCGAGCTATTCCCGATCGCGTTTAAGATAATCGCATCGAGTAATTTTTTAGAAACGTCTGGATCGGCGATCGTAGGTTTTGGAAGCTCTGGAGGTTTCGGTTCTGGAGGTTTTGATTCTGGAGGTTGAGCGGGTTGCTGAATCTCTGGCGCATCTGGGTCTTTGGGGAGCGGGACAATGATCTCGCTAGGTGTTGGATTAATGGTTTGGGCAATGACTACCGGGTCTAGTGCTAAGTTCTCCTTGGGCAGATTCGATAGAGTCTCGGCTGTACTTTCTATCGGCTTTGTCAAATCGATTTTGAGATTAGAAGCAGCGATCGCGCCTTTTAGAGAGAGAAGATTGATCAGCAGGCTGACGGATATAGAAAGAAAGTACGAATAGCGCTGCATAACTTGATTCAATCAACAGAGAGAACAAAAAAATCCGCTCAATTCCCCATAACCTAAAAGGCTGAGAAGTTTAGCCCAGAAGGTTTCAAGTTAAAACTCGGAAAGCTCCTAGATTTTACGTAGGTACTTACTGAGCTTTACTGAAATGTGAAATCCATTCATATAGTGCTCCGTACATTCAGATCTCGTTAACTGGAGCATCTACGGAATTTATTTGCGTTCGTGAAAAAGTATTTAGCTGTTGTGCGTGTTAATACTTGTTAAAGCTAGTTTGTTGAGAAGCTGATAAAAGTTATTCCTGATTTAGCGTTGCTTATCTGTATAAACAGTGAAGCCGCCGACATCTACAAGACATCGGCGGCTCCAAAAATCAGAATCAATGATTGTTCAGCGAATTGGCTTAAACAGAAGTGGCTGAGCTTTCATCACTCGGTTGCACTGGGGGATTCTGCACTGGGGGATTCAAAGAGAACATGACTCGCGATAAACCACTCGCAGCAACACTCGCACCCACAACGGTTCCCAAGAGCCAAGGTGCATCAAACGGGTATTGCAGCAGAATGTAGATCCCTAAGCCCAACGTGACGATAGCATTTCCGAGTAACCAGAACCAATTCTTTTGCTCACGCAGCTTGAACGCTAAAATCGTTTCAAACGTCCCTTCACTGACTAAGAATCCGCCTAGGAGTAGCGTCAAAGTCAGAACACCCGTCAAGGGCGCGACCAGCAACGTAATCCCGGTTGCAATGTACAAAGCACTCAAGAGAATTTTCCAAATAAACCCACCTTGTTCACGCGTTTGAATTGCATAAACTAACTTAGTAAATCCGGCTGCAATCACAATCAAAGCAAGCCAAGTCTCAGTCACGATCGTCGAAAAGACTGGAGCAGCGATCGCACCTAATCCCAAAGCAATGAGTAACACGCCTATCCAAAGTCCGCTGTTTCTACTTTTTGTCTCAATCGCGGTCGTCATAATTTTTTCTCCGGTTATACAGCCGTAAGAATAGAAAATCGTGACCCGGATTGATAAGCCCCTCAAGACAGAGAGCGAAATCGAAAGATAGATTTCTCTCGAAATCCCTCTAGAGTATGACTGATTGTCAGTAAATAAAAGTAACTATAGGTAGCAAGAAGCACAAAATGTAAAGTGAGGACTCAGGCTGTGTTAAGACGTAAGGTGCGTCGAATCTTAGCAGTTGACGATGTGTTGGACAATCTATTGCTGCTGCAGGTCTTTTTAGAAGCAGAAGGCTTTGAAGTTGAAGTCGCAGAGAGTGGAATTGCAGCTTTGCAGCAGCTTCAGCAAACTTGCCCAGATCTAGTTCTGCTAGATGTCATGATGCCTGGCATGAATGGATTGGAAGTGACTGAGAGAATTCGATCGCGCAATTGCACCTTACCAATCTTATTAGTTTCGGCTCACGATAAGACCCAAGTGCAGCCTGGATTAGATGCTGGAGCAAATGGATATGTGCAGAAACCCATTGACTTTCTGACTTTACTAGAGCGGATTAATGCATTAACCGCATAGCGAAAGAGACGTTCCAACGAAACGTCTCTAAGCGGTAATTCGATTCATCTAGAGGGATTGAACTATTGAACAAGACCTGTTCTCAGTGCCCGCACTGCAACTTGGGTACGATCATCCGCACAAAGCTTATTCAAAATGTTGCGGACATGGGTTTTAACTGTTCCGACAGTGATATAGAGCTTTTCGGCAATTTGCGCATTACTACAGCCATCGACAATCAGCTTGAGGACTTCAAGTTCTCGCTCAGTGAGTGGATAAGCAGGAACTAGATCTTCGTCTGCTAGACGATTAATTGAAATCGTGGCAGGTTCGGGAGAATGTTGATTTGAACTATAAACTTTTTGAGTTTGATGTAGAACAACGCGCGCGATCGCGGGATCAATCCAAGCATTTCCGCCGGCTGTGGTCTGAATCGCCTGCGCCAACTTATCGATGCTGGCATCTTTCATACAATAAGAATCCGCGCCTGCCGCAAACGCAGCTAAGACCGTATCTTCGCTATCCTGCATCGTCATGATCAGAATGCGAGTATTTGGACATTCGCCGGATGCTTGAGCTTGCTTAAATTGCTGAGTCAGCTCAATGCCAGTGAAGTCAGGCAAGCCAATATCTACGATCGCGACATCAGGCTGGGCTGTCTTGACTAACTTCAAGCCTGACTTAGCATCCCGCGCATCACCAATCACCTCAAACCCTTCGCGCTGTTGCAGAGCGGCTCGAATCCCAACACGGGTTAGATCGTGGTCTTCAATCAAAATGACTCGAATCATACCTACCGCCAAGCCTCATTTCTTAATCGTATATTGGACATCACAGACTGTGAGGATTCTACGAATTTCTATCAGTGAAGCAATCTTAAGGCGTATAGAGTAAGTGCCGGATCTATCTTGAGTGGTCTCTCTCCGCAATCGAGGCTCTACCCTTGGAGAGAGAAGCGATCGAAACATTGAGTTAACATCGAATCCTTGAGATTACTGAGTAAAAACTGCAACTTTACCCGGATTCGGCGTTAAACTCTGAGAAAATTTACTAAAGATAGCACGATTTTCTCACTTCGCTGCCATCTAATCTGCAAATGAACAATATTTCTGTCAATAATAGAGGCTGAATCTTTTGTCAGTTCATCAAAGCTTTATCAAACCTAGTCATAATTCCTGATGACCCCTACTACGCCTAACCCTGTCTTTCGTCATCCTCAGAAAACGCTCGATCGTGCTGCTCGTGCGGTTCGGTGTGCGCCTTTTCGACTCAAACTCTATGCTTTGATGCTGGATCAAAGTGTTGCGCTCAGTGCCTTGATTGGCATCCCTGGGACTCGAAATCAATTGACAAAGCGGATGCTTTCTGAACTGAGTGCGGATGGTGAAATGCTCTGGCTGATTCAAGTTGGACTGCTGCGGCGGGAAGTCGATGGGCAAGGACTGACGGATCGGTTTCGCTTGACTCCACTAGGACGGCAACTGGTCTCGCAATGGCAATCCGTCGGTGGGTTTGGCAAGGCAAATTTGCGCGATCGCATTTTGAATACGTTAAACCGTTGGCTGCGCTTGCCCGTTTAGAACACATAATTAGACCCGATACTCGATTCATTCCCCGGAGGTGACCCAATGAAAGCAGTCATGGTTGTAGGAACGACTTCCCATGCAGGCAAATCAATGATCGCAACAGCCTTGTGCCGAATTCTCACACGCAAGGGGTTTCGAGTGGCTCCCTTCAAGGGACAAAACATGGCGCTCAATTCTTATGTCACGGCAAATGGCGGTGAGATTGGCTATGCTCAAGCGGTGCAGGCTTGGGCAGCGGGAATTCAGCCTTGGGTTGAGATGAATCCAATTCTCTTGAAGCCGCAAGGCGATATGACCTCGCAAGTGGTATTAAAAGGGCGAGTGATTGGACGGACAACGGCAGCAGATTATTATGAGCAGTTTTTTGAACCGGGCTGGACGGCGATCGAAGAATCGCTCAGACGCATCTCTGAAGAATTTGATCTCGTCGTCTGTGAAGGGGCAGGGAGTCCAGCTGAAATTAATCTCAAACACCGCGACTTAACGAATATGCGGGTTGCGAAGCATTTAAACGCACCGACGATTCTTGTCGCCGATATCGATCGCGGTGGAGTCTTCGCGCATGTGGTTGGAACTTTGGAATTACTCGATCCAGATGAGCGAGCTTTGATTAAAGGCATTGTCATTAATAAATTTCGCGGACAGCGATCGCTGCTCGATTCGGGCATTGAGTGGCTCGAGCAGAAAACCGGGATTCCGGTGATTGGGGTGATTCCGTGGCTGGATCAAGTGTTTCCGGCAGAAGATTCGTTGTCTTTGTTCGATCGCAGTTCCTCAAACCCGAAAGGCGATTTAACGATCGGGGTCGTTCGTCTGCCGCGGATTTCCAATTTTACGGATTTTGATCCCCTAGAAGCTGAACCCTCAGTGAATGTGAAATATCTGCATCCTAAGCAATCGTTAGGGCATCCGGATGCCGTGATTATTCCAGGATCGAAAACCACGATCGCGGATCTGATCGCACTGCATAAAACTGGAATGGCAGAAGAGATTCAAAACTATGTCGCAGCAGGTGGAACCGTTCTTGGCATCTGTGGCGGTTTCCAAATGCTCGGTAAGATTTTGGCTGACCCGGAAGGCATTGAAGGGCAGGAAGGGCGATATCGCGGCTTAGGATTGCTTCCTCTGAAAACGGTGATTGCAGGTCAGAAAGTGGCGCGTCAGCGGAATGTCACCTCGAATTTTCCTCAAGACGGCTTGCCTGTGTCAGGCTACGAGATTCATCAAGGTCGAACTCGCTTGATTGAATCAGAAGAAGGCACACAAGCGCTGTTTGATGATCCAAACTTGGGAGTGGTCGATGAGTCTCAATCGGTTTGGGGCACGTATTTGCACGGAATTTTCGATAATGGTCCGTGGCGGCGGGCTTGGTTAAATCGTTTGCGGCAACAGCGAGGACTACGATCGCTACCGACCGGGGTTGCCAACTATCGAGAACAACGGGAAATCATGTTGGATCAATTGGCAGATGCGATCGAGCCGCATCTGAATTTGAAACCGATTTTACCCTAGAAAAAAAACAAGCGCATCAGATACTCTGCATGCGCTCTTATCCCTAACCCTTTCGGTGCAACGTACCCGTTTGTCCTTGATTCATACAGTAGAGGCAAAATCTACTAAACTCGTTAGCGTTTAGATATTCTTTAGAATTTTGTGATGAGTGTTAGCATCCGATTCCTTCCTGATGATGTCACTGTTGATGCAGAAGTCGGTGAACCGCTTTTGCAAGTTGCCGATCGTGCAGGGGTTTCAATCCCGACAGGTTGCCTGATGGGGTCATGCCATGCCTGCGAAGTCGAACTCGATAACGGCGAAACCGTGCGGAGTTGTATCTCTTCGGTTCCACCCGGACAAGACTGTATAACGGTCAATCTCTTTTTCGATCCGACTTGGTGACGCAGGTTTGAAATCAAGATGCGGCTTAGTCCCCGAATCTCTGCAAGTTGCGTGACCAATTTGTGCGGATACCCTGCTGGCAAGAACTCTGTGACTTCGGATTTTCTTCAGTGGTCAAGATGAGGCTTCGCGGCTAAAAGATCTAAATTCGAGGCGATCGCCTTTTCAATACGATGCTTGGCATCTGAGAGAGCCGAATTCAATGCGATCGCTTTTTCAAAACTCTCAACTGCTTCTGCATCTCGTCCTGCTCGGCTCAACGAAATCCCGCGACTGTACCAAATCTTATCGTTCTTCGGATTTAGGCTTAGGGCTGTGTTGTAGCTTGCAATCGCCATCTCACTCTTGCCTAAATGCTCTAGCGCTTTTCCACGTCGATACCAAACCTCATCGACATCGGGATTCAGCGCGATCGCTTGATCAAAACTCTCGATCGCTGCTTCATAGCGGTTAGCTTTTCCCAAGGCGAATCCTCGGCTACTCCATGCCTCGTAAAACCGTGGTTTATATCGAATCGCTTGGTCGTAATGCGCGATCGCCTCCTCATATCGCCCCAATTTCTGGCAAGCTCCGCCCAAGTTGTACCAAGCCTCGTAAAACTCAGGCTTGAGTTTTAATGCTTGCTGATAATCTTCGATAGCTCGCTCATACTGGCAGAGTGCATCGAAGGTATTGCCTCGGTTGTACCAAGCCTCGATTGAATTCGGCTTCAGCGCTAGGGTTTGAGTATAGCTCTCGATCGCACGTTCATGTCGCCCGGCGCGATGGAACGCATTTGCCTGGTTGTACCAAACCTCATAAAGGTCAGGACGAATTTCCAGCACTTGGGCATAGCTAGAGAGTGCTTCTTCGTATCGTCCTAACCGATAGTACAAATTCCCTAAATTATAATGAGCCGAAGAAAAATGAGGACGATTGAGCAGGGCTTGGCGATAGCTGTCGATCGCGTCTTCAAATCGGTTCAGTTGGGTGAGAACAATGCCCCGGTTGTACCAAGCCTTTGTATAGTTGGGTCGCCGTTTTAAGGTTTCCTCGTAGCTGTGAAGCGCTTCATACGTTGAGCCTAGTTTCAAGAGCGCATTGGCGCGGTTATACCATGCCTTAAAGTTCGTTGGAAGAAGCCTAATGGCTTGGTCATAACTGGAGATGGCTTCAGCATGGCGATCGAGTTGGGAAAGCGCCATGCCTTGCATATTCCAAGCCGGTTCAAAATCCGATTTGAGTAAGATGGATTCTTTTAAGCTCTCGATCGCTTTGTCATAGCGCTGCAACCCATAGAGCGCTTTACCTCGCTCAAACCAAACTTCGGACAGGCTCGGCTGACGCTGTAAAACCTTATCGAATTGAGCGATCGCATCGTCGTAAAGCCCGGCTTTACTCAACCGACGTGCTTGCCGCAGATAGAATTCGACTTGAGGATCAACAGGATCAGGCATGATTCCGAGTAGAGAATTGGAGTGCTCTACTCAGTATTGACATTTCCAGCAGAGAAACACAGCGTCTGCAAGGTTTGCTGAATGCCATGTCCCCTCAATGCTTGCCGTTGATTCTGCTTGCCCACAGGCTCAAATCTTAACTCTCAGGTTCAGGCACGATCGAATCCATCGGATACCGACCTCTGGGAATGTCAAACGCAGTCGGTCGCCAAGGCGATGGAATTTTGTTCAGAACGCTCACTCGACGTTTTCGACGATGTTCATCCAGCAGATCTTCATACAGCGCTTCGACCTGGGCAATATTGCGGCTCAGGGTGTAACGTTCTTCAACGCGTTGCCGCGCTTTTTGCCCCAACATTCTTGTCCAGCTTGAATGATCTCTCAACTGAGGCAGTAAAGCTCGCAACTGAGAAGTCACTCGCTGCGTCTCTAGCACAATTCCCGCTTCGTCTTCTAACACTTCACCATCGGCTCCTGCATCCGTTGCCACACATGCAACTCCGCAAGCCATCGCTTCCAGTAAAGACAGCGATAAGCCCTCAACTAGCGACGGCAGGATAAACACATCTGTGCTGCGCAGAATATTAATGCGATCGCGCTCATCTGCTAAAAAGCCGAGCCATTTAATTCCCTGTTCTTCGCCATAAAACGGAATCAGTGAAGCCGCTAAGGTTCCATGATTGCCCACAATCACGAGCTGGCTATCCTCGCCCATATTTGCCTGTTTCCAAGCTTTGAGCAGCGATTCTACATTCTTCTCCGGTGCAATCCGACCTTGATAGAGAAAGAGCCGTTTCGCGCCAAGTTGAGCTTTGAAAGAAGACGCACCTGGAGAATATCTTTCAATATCAACTCCATTGGGAATCACGGCAATTCGTTCCGCAGGAACGCCCAGTTTAATTAATAAATCCCTTTGAATTCGAGAGAAGATAATGACGCGATCGTACTTGGCAAGCGACGGCGCATACAGCTGATACATCAGATGTTGCGTGCCTGATGTGAAATTGCGAAGTTTGCGATCGAATGCCGGATGAAAGGTTGCAACGAGCGGCAGATTCAACTCCTGGCAAATTTCCGGCAGCATGAAATCTAGCGGAGAAAGCGTCAGCGATGCATGTACGATATCCGGTTTAGGAGAGAGATCCCGCAGAGCTTTTTCTAGAACTTTGGCAGATTTTAGAGTCGGAATTGTATAGATCTGGGATTTATATAAAAATGGAATTTGAATTTCTCTTAAATCCGGAAAATTATCAGGACTGGCTTCTTCCTGGGCAAAGTGGAAAAAACTGACCTGATGTTCCCGGTCTAGCAAAGCATTCGTAACTTCTCGACTGTAGGTAACATTGCCGCAAAATGGCGTTTTCTTGCCAAGCCAAGCGATGTGCATTGTAGTTTGTAATAGAGGCTAGGGAATCAGCGAGGGCGAAGAGTATTAGAAACAACTCGTCTCTAGGTATTAAGGCTTATTCTTCAGTCCCATCGGTGGTATGAGCAATATACCAGGTTAAAGATCCTCCTGCGATCGTCAACGCGGCAAGGGCTAAAAACACAGCCCGTAATCCAAATAGAGTCTCAGAAACTCCCGCTAAGACCAACGGTAGAGATAATGCAATATTCACGGCATTGTTCTGCAATCCGAACACTTTCCCGCGCATGTCTTCTGGCGTTTCTTGCTGAATCGTTGTTTGCATGGGAATGCCAACTAATGCGGCAAAGGCACCCAACGCCGCTAAAAGTCCCAAGGTAATCCAGAGATGAGAATAGAAAAATGCAATCCCAACAAGGGAACCTGCAATTCCAATTGACCCAATTGTGCCGAGTCTCGCATGAGCAAATCGCTGTCCGAAGCTCCCCAGTAACGCGGCTCCTGCTGCCATCCCTACTCCGCCTGCCGCGAGCAAAAATCCAAATTGTGAGGATTTAATTTCAGGCATGACTTCCGCTAAGCGGACGGCTAAGACGGCTAAAGCCGCAAAAATTGAGAACAAAATGACCAACTGGATTAATGCACCTCGGACATGGGCATGATTTTTGAGGAATCGCAGCCCGTCTTTGATATCTTCCCAAACATGGGGTTGCTCTTGAGAGGGAATGTCTTGGGTTTTCTCGTTGGTGTGCATGAGTAAAAGCAGAACACCCGCGATCGCATATCCTCCTCCCACCAACAATTCTTTGCCAAAATCCGTGCCTCCCCCAAACCAACTCGCGACCGTATCCGCTAAGGCTAATAGGGGTTCTCCGACAGCAAAGCCGACAATCACAGATGCCATTGCAGTCGTGGTGTAAAGCGAATTTGCAGAGAGCAGATGCCGCTTTTCTACCACAAGCGGCATGATCGACTGCTCGGCTGGTGCAAAGAACTGGGTCAGCGTTGACACTAAGAATGTAATGCCGAGCAGCAAGCAGAATCCAACGGGTAACCCTTGAAAGGTTGTCCAACCCTTGGTCAGCCAAAGCGCGATCGGCAAGATGAAAACCAGTGCGCCCCTGAGAAGATTAGTCGCGACGAGGACTCCTTTTTTTGACCAGCGATCGACATAAACTCCGGCGATCGAACCAAAGAGGATTGCTGGAATCGTAAAGGCAATCATGATCGACGACACCCAGCCACTAATCGTCTGCCCTTCTGATTGAAATCGACTCGCAATCAGCGCAATCATCAACACCAGATAAACTTTATCGGAAAGTTGAGAAAAGACTTGTCCTGACCAGAGCGTGAGAAACGCGCGATTTTTTAGAACAGGAGCAAATCCTTGTTCTACTTCTTCTGGAGGTTTCGGCTCGACAGGCTTATCTTCTGATACGTATTTCTTAGAACCATTGCCATTTGATTCTGGAGAAAAATTTTCCTTGGGCATCGGCGATCGCCCATTCCCAGTCGGTGGCTGAGAGCGAAACGGTTCCGAACTTGGACGGGAATTCAAGCCGATCGCATCTTTATCTAACGGAGAGGACATGAGAACGTAATCATCAGAAGGGGAGGGTCGCATCATGGTTTCGGCATCGAATCGGGTGCAAAACAACTCTCAATCAGCGCAGCAGATCGAATCGGTTGATCGAAATGATACTGAGCATACTGACGGAGCAACTTTTCTAGGATCAACCAGGTCGTCGTCGGAAACTGGTCAGGTTCAGGAGAGTCAGCTTGGGGAAGCTGTTGAAGGGCGGCCAGTTCAGGGGCGTGAAGCGGCACATTGAGGGAACGCGACGAGAAGAATTTACGGGGGAAATCGGTGACTGTCGTCTGCGACGAAGTTGAGGATTCTACTCGATATTCTCCCACAGGTGACTGGACTCGGTGACGTGGAGCTTGTTCTTCAATAATGCGATCGAGTTCATCAAGTTTGACCACACCGCCAGCGGCTCCACTAAATCCACAGACTGGATCAAGTTGGTCGAAGGCCTCGATTGTGGCTCCCGTCACTGAGCACTGATACACTTGGGGAGCAATTCCCGCGATCGCGAGAAGTTGATAAATCGCGTGAATCAAGCGGGGGAGAACCTCAGAATCCGTGGCTTGCTCAATTCTACCGAGATGTTCATTGAAGAGATAAAACAAGTCTTCCTGAGGCTGTTCACTTAAAGCTTGCTGCAGCACCAGTTCTGCTAAATATTGTCCTGAAGTTAATTTCTTCAAGTTCCGCGCCAATCCCGGATAAGATTCGAGCGTTTCGGCTTGCGTAATCTTGTCGAGCGATCGACCTTTCGCAAACAGGAGTTGATTGACAACGAACAATCCACTCCGTCCGCCCAATTTAGAATTCTGCTTACGTGCTCCCATTGCCACCGCACGCAGTAGCCCAAACTCTTTCGTCAGAATCGTGACAATCCGATCTGATTCACCGAGAGGCATCGCTTTGAGATTGATCCCGATCGCTTTGTAAGTTCGACTCATGTAGACGGATTAAGACGGGTTCTTATCCAGGGTATCGCGCTGGCGCAGTAACTCAACACCTCGTGAGGTTCCAAGTCGAGTTGCTCCCGCCACGATTAACTCCAAAGCCTGCTCTGCGGTACGGATTCCACCAGAAGCCTTAATTCCGACTCGGTCTTGCGCAATTTCTTTGAGAAGGCGCACATCTGCGACCGTTGCCCCCCCTGTCCAACCTGTACTTGTTTTCAGGAAAGCCGCACCTGCATCTAAACAAATTTCTGCGGCTGTGCGTTTTTCCTGTTCTGTTAAAAGCGACATTTCTAAAATCGTTTTGATCGGACATCCGGTCGCTTCTCGGATTTCAGCGATTTCTCGATGCACAGCGTCGAGGTTCCCAGATTTAAGCCAGCCGATATTAATCACGACATCTAATTCGCTCGCTCCATTTTCGACCGCATCTTGTGCCTCATAAAGTTTGACGTTTGAGGTGTTTGCACCGATCGGAAATCCGATCACCGTTCCGACGCGCGGTTGTTTCGTGTGTAACAGATTGGCGGCTTGCTTAACATGCACAGGCAGGACACAAACCGAGGCGAACCGATAGCGATCGGCTTCTTCACACCACTGCTCGACCTGCACAGGCGTCGCGATCGGGGCAAGCAGCGAATGATCGATAAAGGGCGCAAGGTCAATATCGGAATAAGGTTGAGTCATAACGCACTGTTCTCAGAAAGCACACCTGTTTCAGGATCGCATAAAACAATCCGCAGCTCAGCGAACTGAACTGCGGAACTGAAAGCAAAACATTGAAACATCGAAACTCTTTGGCTAACGGGTTCCTGACCCGCCTGTTCCTTTAGGAGGATCGTTGGGTTCTGGATCGAAGCTGTTCTGTAATGGTTCAGCCAAATGGCGGACAGTGGAGCGAATCGAGATGGGTGCAACCGGACTTGCATTTTGAACTTGTACGGATTCTGAACCATTGGTAGATGGACTGCTTTCTGCTCGAACCAGCTTCGAGCCATCCATTATCAGTAATACACTCACAGCCAAAGTTGCCGTCAGTGTAGTCTTTAGAAAAGTACTCATGGGCAGCAACCTATGAAGATAGAGCATCTACAGTGGGGGACTCGCTTCATCGTCTTGACCACTATTCTACGTGATCGAAGTCAACGAATCCAGTGTTTACACGGTGGAGTTATTGCTTCTTACATAGGTTGAGCTGAGAAAAAAGTCGATGCCTAAGTGATTGTACGCAGATAAAATTATCGATTTTGAACATCATGACAAGTCAACCCTGAAGATAAATGGAAGTGGTTTCTTACCCAATCTGAGTGACAGAAGTTGTCGAACTGAAATTGTGCAATCGTTAGAATGCCCAATTGTCGAAAAAATCTGAATACTGTAATACCTTACCCATTAATTTTTTAAACCGTGTCCGGGGAATTCGCTAAAAACTATTACTTTGGTTAAAGCATTTCTACAAAAGTTCAACTAACAGAGCAGAATGTGCTAAATGACAACCGCAAAAACGATGGTTTTTAAAGGAAACGTTAGGATTCTCTTATGTCAATCGCTAAAAAGCTGAAAGCGAATCGAAATCGTAGCCTAGAACTCACAGATTTAGATCGCGATCGACTCCGACCGCGATTGATTTCTATCGAAAGGCTGAGTTCAGACTTGAGAACCGGAACGATTCAAGCGGATAGCTTGGAGATCGCTACTCTGCTGCCGACTGGATTTGTAGATCTGTTGATTCTCGATCCGCCCTACAATTTGACGAAGAATTTCAATGGCTTCAAGTTTGAGCGTCGTACCGTCGAGGCATATACCGAGTGGCTCGATGCTGCGATCGTTCAGTTCAAGCCTTTGCTGAAACCGACTGCTTCGATCTACATTTGTGGCGATTGGCTGTCTTCTGCTTCGATTTTCACGGTTGCTGCGACTCATTTTATTGTGCGAAATCGCATTACTTGGGAACGTGAGAAGGGGCGAGGAGCCAAAACCAATTGGAAAAATTCCAGCGAAGATATTTGGTTTTGTACGATGTCTCACGAGTACACCTTTAATGTCGAGGCAGTGAAGCAGCGCCGACGGGTGATTGCGCCTTATCGGACTCAGGACGGAACGCCGAAGGATTGGCAAGTGACCGCACAGGGAAATTTTCGCGATACTCATCCCTCGAATTTTTGGACAGATATTACGATTCCGTTTTGGTCAATGCCGGAGAATACCGACCATCCCACTCAAAAAAGTGAAAAATTGATTGCAAAATTAATTCTCGCCAGCTCCAATCCCGGAGATTTTGTCTTTGATCCGTTTCTTGGCAGTGGCACAACTTCAGTCGTCGCAAAGAAATTAGGACGGCACTACTTAGGAATTGAGCAGAATGAAGAATATTGTTTATTCACAGAGCGCCGTTTGGAATTAGCAGAGATTGATCCGAAAATTCAAGGATTGGCAGACGGTGTATTTTGGGAGCGCAATACGTTAAGAGAGCAAGAGATTCGCATCAGTTCTATAGAGTAATTGCAAAGTGTTCAGCATAAGAACATTGATGCACTCGAAACCTTGCGAGAGGAATTGTTAAGCTGTGTTTCAACTTGCGGCACTCCGTAACAGATGAGCAAAACAGGCGTGATACCATTGCTCTCGTAGCTTTTAAGAAATTGGGAGAAAACCTTTGACACTCCGGGTTGCAGTTGTAGGCGGCGGACCTGCTGGATCATCCGCAGCAGAAACGTTAGCAAAAGCAGGTATTGAAACCTATTTGATCGAACGCAAGTTAGACAACGTAAAACCCTGTGGCGGGGCTATTCCCCTCTGTATGGTGGCTGAGTTTGACTTGCCAGAAGAAATTATCGATCGTAAAGTTCGCAAGATGAAAATGATTTCCCCGTCCAACGTGGAAGTCAGCATCGGCAGCACTTTGAAAGACGATGAATACATTGGCATGTGCCGCCGCGAAGTCTTAGATGGCTTTTTACGCGATCGCGCAGTGGCTTGTGGCACGAAGCTGATTAACGGCACGATGCACAAGCTGGAATTGCCAACGAGTGCAAACGGGGTTTATACCTTACACTATGCGGATCATTCCGATGGCAACTTAGAAGGAAAAGCGGCAACCCTAGAAGTCGATCTGGTGATCGGCGCGGATGGGGCAAACTCACGCGTCGCAAAAGCGATCGATGCAGGTGACTATAACTATGCGATCGCGTTCCAAGAGCGCATCAGCTTGCCAGACGACAAGATGGCGTATTACGAAGACCTGGCAGAAATGTATGTGGGCGATGATGTCTCTACAGATTTCTACGCTTGGGTGTTTCCGAAATACAACCACGTTGCGGTCGGAACCGGAACGATGTCGCCCAACAAAGCAGACATCAAAAAGCTACAAGCTGGAATTCGTGCCCGTGCGGCGGCAAAGCTGAGAGGCGGTAAGATCATTCGCGTCGAAGCGCATCCAATTCCAGAACATCCCAGACCTCGGCGCGTTGTCGGTCGCGTTGCCCTTGTCGGCGATGCAGCAGGAACCGTAACGAAGTCTTCTGGTGAAGGAATTTACTTCGCTGCGAAGTCAGCGCGGATGTGTGCAGAAACGATCGTTGAATTCTCCGAAAATGGCCGTCGGATTCCCACTGAGGCGGATTTGAAAGTTTATCTCAAGCGGTGGGATAAGCAGTATGGTCTGACCTACAAGGTGTTGGATATTCTGCAAACCGTGTTCTATCGGACGGACGCAACTCGCGAAGCATTCGTCGAAATGTGCTCGGATATCGATGTTCAGAAATTGACCTTCGATAGCTATCTCTACAAAACGGTTGTCCCGGCAAATCCGCTGGTGCAATTAAAGATTACGGCGAAAACAATCGGCAGCTTGATTCGCGGCAATGCGTTAGCGCCTTAAGTTGAGCAAATAAATTGTAAAGAGCGATCGTACAGTGCTGTACGATCGCTCTTTTTTAACGACTTCAACTTGAATCTTTGAGAAGAAGACGATACGCGATCGCATCTTCTCTAACTCAAACTCAACTTTACTGAGTGCCATTTGCTCTTGAGAGCTAGTAACTTTTGCTTATAAATCAGTGGATGTCCTGATTGTGCGATTCTCAGCGAATCAGGACATCCATGATTGAGGCTTATGTAATTTTCAAATCCTGTTTACTTGCGATTTGAAAATTGCACACACTACTGCTTTTGAGCAGGAGCAACCTTTGCCGCAACGTTGACTGTCTTAACGCCTTTGATCTCCTTGGATAAAGGCTCAATCTTATTGAGCTGATCTTGAGTTTGTACGGTCCCAGAAACAACGACTGCACCATCTTTCGCTTTAATCGCTAACTGACCATTGGGAATATTCGCTTCCAGCTTGCTGCCGACTTCTCTTGCTAGATCACTATCAGCGCGATCAGTATCTCCGCCCGTTGCATTACTCCGTTGTTCGCGAGCGCGAATATCAGAGTTCAATTGATCTCTTCGCACTTTGCTTGCGGCATCGTTCTGATTATTTTGGGCAGTTTGATTCGTCGGAACTTCCCCAGTCTTCTCAGTCGAATTGGGAGCGCTTTCACTCGTTTTTGATGAATTGCTTTCACAAGCAGCGACTCCAAGTAGGAGAATGCTGCTCAGCGCTAGCGTCATTATCTTTTTCATAGGTTTATTTCTCTAGAATTACAGTCTCAACACAAGTGAGAAAGCATCGTCAAAGCCGCACTAGACCGTAGCTATCTCACCGTCTGTTTTATCGAACCGCAGAAGTCGGAGAAGAGTAAATTTCCCAATCGTGAATGCCTCGATGCTTGAGAATAGATTCAGCCTGGTGAATTTCTGCGTCTGTTCCATCGACAATCACAAGATATTCTCCACGAGTAACGTAATCGTGGTAAACCCGTGCTCGATCTTCTGGAATTCCCAACCCGATGAGTCCACCAAGCAGCCCGCCTGCCGCAGCTCCGATCGCTCCACCTGCCAAGGTCGTTGCGAGTGTTGTTGCTGTCGCGCCTGCTAACAGAATTGGTCCTACACCAGGAATTGCAAGTGTACCCAGTCCAACAAGTAAGCCTGTTAGACCCCCAACTGCGCCGCCTGCTGCTGCGCCTGTCTTCAATCCTTCATCAACATGAGTGGTTTCAGAAAGATCCTGAACATGTGTTTCCCCGATATGACGACTGTCTTCCAATCGATCGGTGTTTCGCCCAATCACCGAGACGCGATCCATCGGAAATCTAGCATCCCGCAATTCAGTTAAAGCCTGTTCTGCTGCTTGAGAAGTGGAAAAGACACCAACGGCTCGTCTATGGTTCATTACAGCCATGTTTTCCTCCTGCTTAATCACATTTTGTAGTTTGTGATACCATCTTCTTGTTTCAAAAGCATTGAGTCGTCACTCGCAAGGGATATGCTTCCGCTTCAGAAGGAGGAACGTTGCATCTTCTCCCCACACTCTACACAGCGAACGGGAGGAACTGTGCTTAGACTGATGAGGGTCTCACAACTGGAGGACGGGTAGCGGGTCGCTGGAAAACGATCGGTTCACCGTTGAACAAGCCTGTTACGTTTTTATTTGGGTAGGTCTGTTTATTCCAACGGAGGTTGTCGATCGCTTGCTGCTTCGTCCAGCCCGGTTCAAACCCGACTCGCACCCCATTCCAAAACAATTCATAGCCGATTTTTCGCCCGTTTAGGACCCCTTCAACTCGCTTCTCAGGATAAGCTTTCTTGTTTTGTTGCAGATTGTCGATTGCCTGTGCAATGCTCCAACTTGGTTCAAACCCGACTCGCACCCCATCCCAAAATAATTCATACCCCAGCTTCCTCCCGTCGAAATAGCCTTCGACCTGTCGGTTGGGATAAGTCTTTTTCGCTAATTCCAGGTGAGTGATTGCATCTTGACGTGACCACTTGGGTTCCGTTGCCACTTGTACACCATCTAAATAATACGCATATCCTTTTTCTCCCAAATGGCGGTCGTCTCCTAAGAAGTGGCCGTCGGGTAAGTTCAAGCTAAACGCTTGTTGTTGAGTCGTGCCGATGCGTTTCACTGCACCTTCCAGTGTGGCAGGTGAACCAGGCTTAAAACAGCCTTCTACCCGAAAACGACCACTCGGAGCGTTGATTGTGAAAACCGGACACCCGCCTTCAGGCGGCAACAGCGTTCTTTCACTCGTGATGTTATTGGATTGGGCGTAGAGTCCATAAGCAACGGGGGGTTCTTGTATATCGGCGCAGATATTAATGCCGAGCGCTTGAGTACATTGAGCTTGAGGTGCATCTGCTTGTGCAGCTTGAGGTGCTGAGAGTGTCAGGACTGGCACACTGATGCTCAAGAGGGCTGTGGCTTTGAGTACAGCATGACGAAATTGAGATGTTAGAGTGACGCTCATGTGGGAAGCTCCTTTCTTAGAGTCTTGAAAGCCTGAGTTAGAGGGGCTTTCGTAGTTGATGTGTCTAAGTTATTCGGTTTGCTTCCGCGAGTCGATAAGGGTAAATTAAGGAAAGTTAGGGATCTCAGGAATCTCAGTTAAGGTCAATTGTTGTAGAAGTTAAAGGGACACGCGGCTCGCCAGGAAAAAGTCATAGCAAGGGGCGATCGTAACGTCTACTCAATCAAGAAGCTTTCAGACCTAAAAGCGTGAATCGCTTACAGATTTCCATAAAAAATCCGACCCTTTGTCGAACAGATCAAAGGGTCAAGAGATGGGCTTTGCCCACCTTTGAAGGATTCAATTTTCGGCTCTAGGGAGACTTCAGAAAAGTCTCCATTTGGGTTTACTAGAACCAGGAAGGGCGAACGAGGGGACTCGAACCCCCGAGTGGAGGAACCACAATCCTCTGCCTTAACCACTTGGCTACGCTCGCCATTGCGTTAATGATCATAGCATAAGAAATTAGATAAGTTCAAGAATCTGAGAACATGTAGACTTGGTAAAACGTCATAGAAGACCAAATCGTGAATTGTAGCGGGGTGGTGTGAAGATGAAATCCTCTCAGATTCTTTTGGGGACTGTTGGGTTAGCAATGCTGGGAGGTGCAGGATTCATGGCGCTGACTAATCCTGATGAAGCCGCATTTGGAGAATTTGCATTACAGCAAATCAAAGCTGAAGGCTGTCAAAAAGTGCCTCAAATTATTCGCGAGCAGTGCCCGCAGTTTGTTCAAGATAATCAAGCGCAGGTTAAAAAATTAATTCTCCAAAGTACCGATCGCCAAAATTTCGGACTATTCAGCATTTATCGTACGAATTTATCCACGCGATCGATTGTGCCGAATTTGCCCATTTTTCTTGACTTGCCTGCGTTTCAGTTGGAAACCGTTGGCATGTTTGGCAAGTTCTACATTTATCAGGCTGAGCAGAGTCGGACTCCATAAATTCAGCTTTGTGGTGTTAGGAACGGCGCTTGTTGCCGTTTTCGGCGAGCTGATACCCTAAGCCAATCCCGAATAAACTCATCACGAGATCGATCGCATCCAGCGTGCGATTGGGTGAGAATCCTTGCACTGCTTCTTCAACGATCGTGAATATCGCAAAAAGAAGTGGGAAAATTGGCATCCCATTTCGCAGACGACGATATCCGAAAAGGGAATGTCCGAGATAGGTTGCGATCGCGTAGAGAATGACATGCCCGATCTTATCCAAGTAGGGAATGAAGTCGAGTTGGGTGGGAAGGTTCCCCGTGTAGGCAAGGATGAGAATTGTTAAAAACACGATCGCATAAACCAACGCCGAAACTTTTACAGCTTTAGAAGACATAAACTTGAATGATTGAAATTCAGGTTTAGCTACATTGCGATTTTGTAATTTTCGGATTCAGAGAGTAATCATCGATTTTGCGTCTGCGGAGTCGCAAACAATAGCGCGACAGCCTATGCCAGCATGCCATTACTATTCGTGAAAGGCAACATTAATAATGGAAGAAGTCAAATAAATTTTCCGAGGAGTTTGTGCGATCGCACAAACCAGTAAACCGTGAAATCAACCAAACAATTCGCATCCTCTAGATCTGAAGATTGAAACGATGAATGCAATTGAGTAATGAAAAAATGATAGGTAATCGGTTCGTCTTTGAGAGATAGCAGTCCCAAATTGCTCGTGAAATATATAGCCTGTTTTGCTCCCTGAATCTCTCAAATTTGGGGATCTTTAAACTGGAAAATTCTGAAAGTTCTAAGCTACCCAAAATAGGGCCATTTGAATGGACAAATATATAGAGTTCAGGATACTGAGCGACATGATTGATGTAAAGATCTAAGCTATATAAAACAAATTTTCCCACCATATAAATAGGGACGAAAATCGATTTGATTAAGACTCCAGAACCAGATCAATAATGAAAACTGACGGTAGTAGGTAAATTGAGTAAGTCTACTAGAAACCGGGCGATATCCTACCTCACTCTCAACATTTCGTGCCTCGGCTCTATTTTTGCCAACTCTATCAGACTTTTAGGAATTCTGAATGATTCCGAATAGTTTCCCAACTTTCTGATAAGATTACTGATTCTGACACCAATTTATTATCTACGACTTGCTGGGAGACTCCTCATATGGCTCGGATGTACTATGACGCTGATGCCAATTTAGATTTACTTGCGGGCAAAACGATCGCGATTATTGGCTACGGCTCTCAAGGGCACGCCCACGCCCTTAACCTCAAAGACAGCGGCATGAACGTCATCGTTGGGCTGTATCCGGGCAGTAAATCAGCGACGAAAGCGAAAGACGCTGGCTTAACGGTTCATAGTGTTGCGGATGCAACAAAGGCTGCGGATTTCATCATGATTTTGCTGCCAGATGAAGTCCAACGTTCCGTTTACACCCATGAAATTGAACCGAATCTGAGCGAAGGCAATGTGCTGGCATTCGCCCACGGTTTTAACATCAACTATGCTCAAATCATTCCACCTGCGAATGTGGATGTGGTCATGGTTGCACCAAAAGGTCCAGGGCATTTGGTGCGTCGCACGTATGAACAAGGTCAAGGTGTGCCTGCCTTGTTTGCCGTGTATCAAGATGCGACAGGTCAAGCACGCGATCGCGCAATGGCGTATGCCAAAGGAATTGGCGGTACTCGCGGTGGCATTCTGGAAACGACGTTCCGGGAAGAAACCGAGACTGATCTATTCGGCGAGCAGGTTGTGCTGTGCGGTGGTCTGAGTGCGCTGATCAAAGCTGGATTTGAAACGCTCGTGAATGCAGGATATCAGCCTGAGCTTGCTTACTTTGAGTGTCTACATGAAGTGAAGCTGATTGTAGATCTGATTGTAGAAGGTGGATTAGCGACGATGCGTGACAGTATCTCGAATACTGCGGAGTATGGAGATTTGACTCGTGGTCCTCGAATTGTCACCGATGCAACTCGTGCAGAGATGAAGAAGATTCTCGACGAGATTCAAACCGGGCAATTTGCACGAGAATTCGTGCTGGAAAATCAGTCGGGTAAGGCAGGTTTCCATGCAATGCGTCGGCGTGAGGCGGAGCATCCGATCGAAGAGGTTGGAAAGGATCTGCGTGCGATGTTTAGCTGGTTGAAGAAGGCGTAGAAGTAGGGAGTAGGGAGTGGGGAGTAGGGAGATAAAATTTCTAAAGATTCCCTGATTCTTTATGCTCTCATTCCCTACTTCTTCATATTCCGAACCGCGTCTTCAGTCCGCTGGTTCGGATTTGTTTTAGGTTGCCACCGTGGAAAAGCATTGATTAAGAGTTGGTCGATCGCAGTTCGAGCCTGCAAGCTATATTTCCCGATCGCGGATGGCAAAAATCGATCACCACATCCAACGAAAAT
This sequence comes from Leptolyngbya sp. UWPOB_LEPTO1, assembly GCF_017302695.1. NCBI lineage: Bacteria > Bacillati > Cyanobacteriota > Cyanophyceae > Leptolyngbyales > Leptolyngbyaceae > Leptolyngbya > Leptolyngbya sp. UWPOB_LEPTO1. The sequence continues at coordinate 89,796 of NZ_JAFLCJ010000020.1, forward strand.
TAAACTCACTAGCAAGAGCAGTCCAACCGGAATTTTGGAGCGCATAAGAGATTTTTTAGGTAAGTGAGAAACTGGAAGGCGCGTATCATGGTCTACGTTTAGTAGTGCCCAATTTTTGGCATGACATTCGTAGATGGTGAGCGATGAAACAATTTCTCAAAGTTGGGCTAGTAGGCTCTGGACTTCTCTTACTCGGTGTAACAACGGTTTACTCCTCTGCATTGGCTCAATCTAGTCCCCGAATTGAATACCAAGCGAGACAAAAGAAACCCAAGCCAACTCGCGCGATTTCAGCTAGGTCAGCACTTTTGCCATTTTTTGATCAAGAAAATAATCCAGCGCAAGTCGGCATTCCTCGCGATCGCTTAGTAGACATTACTCCGCCTGCACCGCAATTGAATGAGTTCGATCGCAAAGTACTTGCAACTTGCGGAGAGTTTGGTAGCCCGGTTGGAACCGTTAGATTGCGTCGATTGTTTGCAGAATCGCCTGATGTTGTGCAAAGGATTAAAACCGCAGTAGGGGGTGAGATTTTTCCAGGTCGCAGAAGTGATCAGCAGTTTCAAGATGATCTGCTGACGATTTGGTCAAATCGAAAAGGGTTTGAGCATATCTTTTGTGGTGAACTGCGAGGCTCACAGCAGATTGGAGGATTGCATTATGTAGGGCGTTACTGGCAGTTGCAGCAAGCCGGAATTGCAGGACGATTGCCGAATAATGCTCAAGCAGAAGAGGTGGTCGAAGGGAAAATCTATACCTTAGGCGTTGAGGTGCGTCGGGGCAATCAGGTGATCTCTAGAGATGCGAAGAAAGGATATTCCTATGTGAGTAATGCTGAGGAGCTTTTGACAGATGCCACGATCGCGTTTAAAACTTCACGATCGACTTCGAGTAGTAAGTCCGTTTGTTTGTTTACGGTACGAGATCCAGAAGCAAGGATTCCTTTTAAAGCGGTATTTGTGAAAGCGGCACGCGGAATTGTGACATTTTATCCAGATGCAACGCCGAGCCAACGAGAGGCGGCTTGCAATCGCTAGGGAAGTAGAATGTGTTGCAACTTTGCTCGACTTACAGCATCGACAAGAGTTGAACAAAGTTGCAACGAAGTGCTTAATCGATGCGAATCGTTTGTCCGGATTCTGCCGATCGCTGAGCAGCAATCGCAACTTTCAAGGTATACAAACTTTCTTCAGGTTGGACATAGAGGGGCTTGCCGTCTAACAAATAATCTAAAACTGCACTGGTATCTTTGGTAAATAAACCTCGGCGCGCACCAATCTCGATCGGCGTTGCACCTTCAGAATTGATCAACACACCTGAATCGCCCTCAAAGACTAATGCGCCTTGATCACCTTGAACTTCTAGCTTGCGTTCTGCGCTCCATGCTGTTTCGCCTTTGCTATATACAACATCCGCAATGACGCCATTCTGAAAGTTCAGTTGCGCCTTACACATACAGCCCAAAAAACGATCGCTCTGTAAGTTCAAATATCGATTCTGACAACTCACAGATTCGACCTGTCCAAAGACGTGAACAAGCCGATGGAGCCGAGACAATGCTCCTACAAGTGGAAACCCAAAAACAGAGGGATTGTAAGTCCATTTAGCAGGTGCAGGATGTTGCGGTGTGGCGGTTGCATAGCGGGCATAAAAAGGCGTGCCAATTTGGGAAAGCGATCGCAAAAATGCCTGATGGACTCCCCCGAGTAGTTCGATATGTTCAACATGAAGTAATCGATTCTGAGCACGAGCCGTCTCGATAGCCGTTGTCGCAGATTCAAGATCGATGGCTAAAGGATATTCCACAACTACATGCTTGCCCGATTCGAGCGCCGTTTGAGCGATCGCGCTATGTTCTGAATTCACCCCGCAAATGATCACCAAATCAACAGCACCGAGTAACTCTTGCCAAGCGTTAAATGCTTGAGTTTGATGGGTATGTCCAAATTCAGTTGTCTTATCGGCTCGATGTCCAGCCACTCCCACTAACTTCGCGCGATCGTCTTGATTGATAGCTTCTGCCCGCAGTTTTGCGGCATACCCAGTTCCAACTATTCCGACTCGAATCACAGCGATCGCCTTTTGTAATTAAATCTTCATTCTCAAGTTTACGGGTTTCGTATCACATCTAACCGTTAGCGAGGTCGTTCTAGCCCAGTATAGAGGTTGACAAAATCGTTAACAGTTCATGACAGTTGTTTCTTTGCCCGTTCTTTATTCTACGATCGATCCAAGCGCGATCGTGTCTAGGGTGCTGTCGTGCTATGACATTGGAACGGTCAGATCCTGCGAATTTTGGTGCCGCGGTTTAAGTGATGTCTATTTGGTTGAAACCGATCAAGCAGCGTATGTGCTGAGAGTTTCCCATTGGGGTTGGCGATCGCAAGCAGATATCGATTTTGAGTTAGCGTTGCTTGATTTTCTGCAAAAGAAAGGGATTTCAGTTGCTTATCCCTTGCCTACAACCTCTGGCAAATTGTCAATTGTGATCAAAGCCCCGGAGGGAGATCGCTATGCTGCTTTGTTTATCTATGCGCCTGGTGCAATTCCGCTCGGAGATTTGAGCGTTCGGCAGGCGACGAAATTAGGAGAAACGATCGCAAAAATGCACCAAGCTGGAGAAGCATTTGAATGCAAGTTTGATCGCAAGCCTTTGACGCTGAAGTATTTGCTCGATGAATCCTGGGATGCGATCGCTCCGTTTTTGCAAAGTAGTGATCGGGATTATCTCAAAACTGCAATTTTGCAAATCAAATCAGAGTTGCAGACATTTCCGCGATCGGCTCCTTATTGGGGGATTTGTTGGGGCGATCCGCACAGTGGTAATGCTCATTTTACAGAGACTGATCAACCCACTCTATTTGATTTTGATCAATGTGGATTGGGTTGGCGAGCGTTTGATTTGGGTAAGTTTCGGCAGATTGCGCTCAATACAGGCATTAGCCGTCGAGTTCGAGAGGCATTTTTAGCGGGATATCAATCCGTCACTCCGCTGGAAGCTTTTGAACTGAAAGCAATTTCTGCTTTTACTCAAACGGCTCATATTTGGGTTTGGTCAATTAGTCTAACCTATGCCCTGCGCCACAATTACAGCCGTTTGGACGATTCATTTTTCCGCAAACGAGCCGAGCAGTTGCGCCGGCTTCGATCTCCAGATTGGCAGATGTTTTAAGCTTCCCTGAGAGCAAGGAGGTTTTTATTAGGCTGGAATTGTCCAGAAGTACAAGGTCGATTCTTCTTCGATATCGAGTTTAATCACTTTTTCAGGTAACCAATCCCCCATATCAAAATCGATCGAGACAATCCGCGTTCCCGGTTTAAGCTGCTCAAACAAAGCAGGTCGAAGCCTCAAATTCAGATGTGGCAGAAGATATAGCACGACGATCGAAGCATCTTCAAATCGACTTGTAAACAAATCCGCTTCTTGAAACTTAACGCGATCGCGAATTCCTAACTCATCTGCTTTCGCTTGAGCTTCTTTGACTCGAAGGGGATCAAGGTCGATCCCAACGCCCTGCGCCCCAAACTGGAATGCGGCACTGATCAAAATCCGTCCATCGCCACATCCGAGATCGTAAATTACATCAGAATCATTGACTTGTAAAACTTCGAGCAAAGTTTCGATCGCGGATTCAGGGGTGGGAATAAACGCAATATCAGGGCGGCGCAGCATAAGTTATACAATCAGAACTCTCCGCCAAAACGCTTTACAGAATTTTAGCTTCCCCATCATACTGAAAAGCGATCGTGATTTTGTACACGGGGCTGAAACACGATACGCTTGACTCAAGCAGCTAGGCTCGATCTAAAGTGCTTTTGTCATGATGCAAGGCTAAAGAAAGTCGTAGGATTTATGGGTATGTCGGCACAAAAAGAACAACTTAAAGCGATCGCAACGCGGCTCAGTCAGGAGCGTCAGAAAAAATCGATGTCGCTCGAAGAAATTGCCGCGAAAACCTACATTCCGCAACGATTACTGATTGCGCTCGAAGATGCAAATCTCGATCGGCTTCCCGAGCCTGTATTCATTCAAGGCTTCATTCGGCGTTTTGCGGATGCGATTGGGCTTGACGGCATCGCACTGTCGAAAGAGTTCACTGTTGATCTTTCCCCCCTGCCTGCTCCAGCGACGGCTTCTTTGATCTCGAATACGATCGAGCCTCAAACCCCGAAGCCAACTGCTCTCAAATCTTCTATCCCCAAAGCATCTGAGCCTGCTGTTCCCAAAGCACCTGAACCTTCCATCCCCAGGGCTGCTGAGCCTCCTCAGGTCGTGCATAGCGAAGCTCCAACTCCACTTCCCACACCCAAAGCTTCTGAACCTGCTGCCATTCGTGATCCTCAGCCTGCTCAAAAACTCGAGCCTACTGCCGTCCGCGACTCCGTTCCTACGCCTCCTCGCATCAGCACCAGTGAGCCACCTGCTCGTCTGCCACTGATTGCTTTAGCGGCTGCAATCGGATTAGGCGTAATCGGCGTTCTCGCTTCAACGTTTGTCAATCGTCAGCCAGAGCGATCGAATCCTAGTGCTGCAACTTCTCCGACTGTACAACCCTCTCAAGCGCCTACACCCGGCAGTTCTGCTCCAGTCGCTTCTACCCCAAGTAGCCCGACTCCTGCTTCACCGTCTCCAGGGGCTGTCAATGTCAAAATGAATATCACTGAGGAAAGCTGGGTAGAAGTCCTCGTTGATGGAACTTCTGTTTACGAAGGCACACTGACAAAAGGAACCCAGAGATCTTGGAGTGGTAAATCTGTCGAGATCAATACGGGAAACGCGGGAGGAGTTTCGCTGTCGTACAATAATGGCGAAGCTAAAGTCATGGGTGCGGCGGGTGATTTAGGGTCTGCAACTTTTCCGCCCACGCCTTGAGCCAGACTTTTGAACATAGCTAGCCATACTATCGCCTTCTAAATTCCTCGGATTCGGGGAATTTAGTTGCTAACTTTTTAGCCTTGTTCCACAGTGCGCACAAAAACGATCGTTCTCTTGCACTTTCGTTCCACATTGCGAACAGAAGTGAGCCGTTGAAGCATTGGCAGATGAAGATGTCTCAGTCTCGAATCGGAGATTCATATTGCCCATGCTCATCTCCATCGGTTCCATTCGCATGGTCATATTGCCCATCCGCAGGGGTTCTAATGGCTTCATTTCTGGCATTTTGGGACTACTAGGAGTCGTGACACGCTGAAACAAAACCTCTTCAGAACCAAGCATCAGCGGCACTTCGCTCAACAGACTAATTCCGTTTGCCTGCAATCGAATGTAAGACGTGCGTTGAGATTCGATCTGCAAAATAAAGCTGGAATGTGATTTAAACAACTTCGGCATACTTGACCAAGCGCCAAGCGAGAGGCTCATTTGCTGGCTTTGTTGCTGCCCAGAACTCTGGCTTGTCCAAGTCAGCACAGTCTGTGTTCCAACATTCTCGATCGTTAACCGTTGTCCGTTTCCCAAATCTGCTGCGTACATCATGAATTGCCAAACTTTGCAGAATTCCATCTCTACCTTGCAATTTCATTCAGAGAATAGATTGACTTCGTTATATTTCTTGATTCCTAAGATGATGGATTTAGTATTCAGCTTTACAGCTTAAGCAGTTCACTCAATCCTATTAATCAGAGAGCACTATGGTGATTTGTTGTGAAGTTAGCAAACTATGATCCTGGACATTTTTACGACGAACTGTTTGATGCGCCGGGTCGTCCTCGTCCAGAAGTGACTCCGCTCATTGACCGGATTAATTCTTTATCGATCGAAGAAATTCAACATCGTCAGCAAGCCGCTCAGATTGCACTATTCAAAATGGGCGTAACTTTCAACGTCTATGGCGATGAGCAGGGCACCGAGAAAATTTTTCCGTTCGATATTCTGCCTCGGACGATCGCGGCTGCAGAATGGCAGATTTTAGAAAAGGGACTGAAGCAGCGAATCGTCGCACTGAATGAGTTTTTAGCCGATGTGTACGGCGACCAAAAGATCATTCAAGATGGCGTGATTCCATCCGAGATTGTGTTTTCTTCGCGAGGCTTTCTCAAGCCCTGTATGGGATTGAAGCCCCCGAAAGGAATTTGGTCACATATTAGCGGGATGGATTTAGTTCGCGATCGCACTGGAGAATGGTACATCCTAGAAGACAATCTCAGATGTCCTTCTGGCGTGTCGTATGTCCTCGAAAGTCGGCGGATTATGAAAAGCACACTGCCGCTCGTCTTTAATCGCATGAACATTCAGCCGGTCGAAGAGTACCCAAGCTATTTACTCGAAACGTTGCTGAATCTCGCTCCTGATTACATTGAGAATCCCACTGTTGTACTACTGACCCCAGGCATTTATAACTCTGCTTACTTCGAGCATTCTTACTTAGCTCAGCAAATGGGCGTTGAACTCGTCGAAGGTCGCGATCTTGTGATTGCAGACGGTTACTTGCAAATGAGAACCACGAAAGGATTGAAGCGAGTCGACGTGATTTATCGACGCATTGATGATGAGTTCATTGATCCGTTAGCATTCCGCCCAGACTCACTGCTGGGAGTACCAGGACTGATGGATGTTTATCGATCGGGTCGATTAGGCTTAGCCAATGCTTTGGGAACTGGAATTGCAGACGACAAAGTGATTTATGCGTATGTTCCAGAAATGATCCGCTACTATCTCGGCGAAGATGCGATTCTGTCGAATGTTCCAACTTACCTCTGCTGGGAACCTTCACAATTGAGCTATGTGCTCGCCAACTTAGATAAGCTCGTGGTCAAAGCGGCGAATGAGTCGGGAGGATATGGCATGTTGATTGGGTCACAATCGACTGAAGCAGAACGAGCAGAATTTGCAGAAAAGATCAAAGCTGCTCCTCGCAATTACATTGCTCAACCGACCCTCTGCTTATCGCGTGTGCCTGCCTTAATGGGCGATGAGTTTGAAGGCTGTCATGTGGATTTACGTCCCTATATTTTGTATGGCGAAGATATCTACATCACGCCAGGAGGCCTGACTCGCGTTGCGTTGAAGCGCGGCTCATTAGTCGTCAACTCGTCGCAAGGCGGCGGATATAAAGATACTTGGGTGGTTAGCTAGCTAGAGGAAAGAACAATGCTAAGTAGAGTTGCAGATTCGATCTACTGGATGAATCGCTATGTTGAGCGTGCTGAGAATATTGCGCGCTTCATTGATGTGAATTTGAATTTATCTCTTGATTCACCGATCGGGGTTGTTCAGCAATGGGAGCCATTGATCCGGACGACTGGAGATTTAGCTATCTTTCAAGAGAAGTATGGAGAAGCCACTGCGGATAATGTAATTCGGTTTTTGACCTTCGATCGCACTTATCCCAACTCCATCATTTCCTGCTTGAATGCTGCCCGTGAGAATGCGCGATCGGTACGTGAAATTATTTCGTCTGAGATGTGGCAACAGATCAATGCGTTCTATCACTTTGTCAATGATGCAGCAGTCGCGGATCGGCTTGATTTTCCTACATTTTTTAGTGAAGTCAAACTTGCAAGCCATCTGTTTGCGGGAGTTGCCAGTGCCACGATGACCCATAGCGAAGGCTGGCATTTTGGACTCATGGGTCGCTGGCTGGAACGAGCCGATAAAACGAGTCGAATTGTCGATGTGAAGTACTTTATTTTGCTTCCTTCGATTCGAGATGTGGGCACAACGTTAGATCAATTGCAGTGGATGGCATTGTTGCGGTCTGCAAGTGCGTATGAGATGTATCGCAAACGTGGCGTGCATCGCATCACCCCAACTTCGGTCGCTGAGTTTTTAGTGCTCGATCGAGAATTTCCGCGATCGATTCGATATTGTATTCGCCAAACTGAGCGATCGCTGCATCAAATCACCGGAACGCCTGAAGGCGCTTGGAATACATCCGTTGAGCGATCGCTCGGAAAACTGCGATCGGATTTAGATTATTTAACGATCGAAGATGTGATGGAATCCGGGCTGCATGAATTCTTAGACAGCTTGCAACAGCGCATGAATGATGTCGGTATCAGACTCTCTGAAACCTTTTTTGCAGCGCAACCTGTATAAATTGAATCAGTGCTCACGCCTCAAACACGCTCCGAAATTACCACGATCGTACTCAAAGTCATCGATAATAATGAATCGTCCAAAGATTGCCCATTTCTCATGCCTAACTGGTTTATTGCTGGCGGACTTGTCATGTATCCGCTTCTGCTTTTCTCAATCCTGGCAGTCGCGCTGATTCTAGAGCGAATTCTTTTCTGGGGCAAAGTCTCCCAACGTCATCAAAGAGTGGCACGAGAAGTGCTCAGCGTCTACAAACGCAACCAAATTGCCGCGTTCCAAATGTTAGAAAAGAACGCCGATTTACCGATCGCTCGAATCTTCCTTGCCGCCTTGGAATTAGAACAAGCTACGCCTGAAGAATTTCGCCTCGCTCTCGAAAGCGCCGGACTCGCAGAGATTCCTTTGCTCAAACGCTTTAATACGGTCTTTGATACGATCGTCGGTCTTTCTCCCCTGCTCGGATTGCTAGGAACTATCACCGGACTGATTAACTCGTTTGCTTCCCTACGGCTTGGAGATGTTGGGGGGACGAATACACTGGGAGTCACAGGCGGGATCAGTGAAGCTCTGATTTCTACTGCTTCGGGTCTGGTTGTCGCCATCTTCACCCTCTTGTTTGCCAATCTGTTCCGAGGTTTGTACGCGCGCCAGATTGCGCTGATTCAAGAGTACGGCGGACAGTTAGAACTTCTCTATCGTCGTCGGCACACTTTCTAAGTCGTGAGTTAATCGGTCGCTCGTGATCAGTAGCTCAGTGAAATTAATCAACTGTAGGAAAGGTTGAGCCTGAACCCCACACGATCAAATCCAGGATTTTCTATTATGCGCTTGCCCGAAGACCCAGATCTACCTCCCCAAATCTACCTTGCACCCCTGATCGACGTAATCTTTGCGCTCCTGACATTCTTCATCATGTCTACGCTGTTTCTTACGCGATCGCAAGGCTTACCCGTCGCTCTTCCCAAAGCTGTCACCGCTGAATCTCAAAAAGTTTCTCAAGTCGTGATTACTATCACTCCGAACGGCGAGCTTGCTCTCGATAAAAAACCAATGAATATCAGCACTCTCCCTGCTGCAGTGCGAGAAATTCTTAGCCGAAATCCTAAAGCCGTTGTTGTGATCAATGCCGACGAGAAAGTCCCTCACGGGCAAGTCATTACTGTTATGGATCGGCTGAGATCGATTCCCAACATTCGCCTCGCGATCGCAACTCGCCAACCCTAAAAAAAGCGGAGGCTTTTACCTCCGCTCTCAATTCGTTAAACCATTTCCTCAATCCGCTCCGGCTCATCCGAAGTATGCGCATCCTCAAACAAGGATGAATAGACCCATCCGGCTAAAACTGCGCCGAGTATTGGAGCTACCCAGAATAACCAAACCTGTGCCAACAATTCTCCACCGACAAATACCGCAGGAGCTAGACTCCGTGCCGGATTCACTGAAGTATTGGTAACTGGAATGCTGATCAAATGAATCAAAGTTAACGCAAACCCGATCGCAACAGGCGCAAATCCACTTGCAACTCGTCGATCAGTCACGCCCAAAATGATCAGCAAAAAGAAGAATGTCAAAAACGCCTCTGCCAAAAAGCAAGCGACTAATCCGTACCCTCCCGGCGAATGTGCGTCAAATCCATTCGTCGCTAAAGGATTCGATCCCGTTAGCGCAAACCCAGGCTTTCCAGACGCAATCAAATACAGAACTCCAGCCCCCACAATTCCGCCTAAAACCTGCGCCACAATGTACGCCAGCAAGTTTTGTCCACCGCGAAACCGCTTCGCCGCAAATAATCCAAACGAAACCGCCGGATTAAAGTGTCCACCTGAAATTCCACCGACCGCGTAAGCCATCGTCAGCACCGTCAACCCGAATGCTAACGACACGCCAACCAAACCAATTCCTAGCGGAAACGTCGTATTCTCACCAATCTTGGCTGTATCTGCTGTATAAGCTGCTGCCAAGACTGCACTTCCGCATCCCCCAAAGACCAGCCATAATGTGCCTAGAAACTCTGCTGCACATCGTTTTAAAAGAGACATAAACTAAGCCTCGCTTTAGTATTCTATAAAACCAAAAAATTGTCTCAGCAGTATATTCATAGTACAAGGGTATAAACTACCGCCGGGATAAAATGATCGAGCTTTGTTGGAACCTAGATGAAACTACGGACATCTCTGCTCAGACGCATCTATTTTTTGGTAAGGCATAATTCTATGGTTTCACGAATCATTCGCTTCTAATTTTTGTAGTTAGTTAAGATTTAGTTCAGATTTTTTATTATAAATTGGGCGATTTTCGGGCAAATCAGAATGCTCATCCTCTTGACAGCGATCGCATTTTCTGAAGCAGATGAGGCAGTTCCAATTTTCTTAAGCTTTAATATGGCAAACGTAATAATTGGACATGTCTGATAACATTTTTTTATCAACGAACATAGATTCTCTAAAGTAAGGCTTATTGAAATCCTGATATGATTCTGAAAGTCTGCGCCTATGCACCGGAATCAGTCGAGATTAAAGAAACTGACTCCAAACATGGGATCATGTTGTGGCAAACTGATCCCCAGTGACTAGGGCAATATGCCAACCAATTCGGTCAGAGGATTTCTCTGGTCACTGTTGGTGATGTCTGCTTATAAGGTTTTCCATCGTTTTTCATTACAGGAAGGGAGATATGTCCTACGCTCAAACCAAAACCCAGTCGAAAGCTGGGTATAAGGCTGGGGTACAAGATTACCGCTTAACGTACTACACCCCAGACTACACGCCTAAAGACACCGATATTTTGGCAGCGTTCCGGGTGACTCCTCAACCTGGCGTTCCGCCCGAAGAAGCTGCTGCTGCTGTTGCTGCTGAATCCTCAACGGGAACATGGACGACCGTTTGGACGGACTTGCTGACCGACCTCGATCGCTACAAAGGACGCTGCTACGATATCGAGCCTGTCCGTGGCGAAGATAGCCAATTCATTGCTTACATTGCATATCCTCTCGACCTGTTTGAAGAAGGATCTGTTACCAACTTGCTGACCTCTTTGGTCGGTAACGTATTCGGGTTCAAAGCGTTGAAAGCGCTGCGCCTCGAAGACCTTCGCATTCCGGTTGCATACTTGAAGACCTTCCAAGGTCCTCCTCACGGGATTCAAGTTGAACGCGACAAAATCAACAAATACGGTCGTCCGATGCTCGGTTGTACGATCAAACCGAAATTGGGTCTGTCCGCTAAGAACTACGGTCGTGCAGTTTACGAATGTCTGCGCGGCGGTTTGGACTTCACCAAAGACGACGAAAACATCAACTCGCAGCCGTTCCAACGTTGGCGCGATCGCTTCTTGTTCGTTGCAGATGCAATCCACAAGGCACAAGCTGAAACCGGCGAAATCAAAGGTCACTACCTGAACGTAACCGCTGCAACCTGCGAAGAAATGCTGAAGCGTGCAGAGTTCGCGAAAGAACTCGAAATGCCGATCATCATGCATGACTTCTTGACCGGTGGTTTCACAGCAAACACCTCCTTGGCTCATTGGTGTCGTGATAACGGCGTTCTGTTGCACATTCACCGCGCAATGCACGCAGTTATCGACCGTCAGAAGAACCATGGTATTCACTTCCGCGTCTTGGCGAAGTGCTTGAGAATGTCTGGTGGTGACCACATTCACACCGGAACCGTCGTTGGTAAGCTCGAAGGTGACAAGGCGATCACCCTTGGTTTCATCGACTTGCTGCGTGAGAACTACATTGAGCGCGATCCTTCCCGTGGTGTTTACTTCACCCAAGACTGGGCTTCCATGCCTGGTGTCATGGCAGTTGCTTCTGGTGGTATCCACGTATGGCACATGCCTGCGTTGGTTGAAATCTTCGGCGACGACTCTGTATTGCAGTTCGGTGGTGGAACCTTGGGTCACCCATGGGGTAACGCACCTGGTGCAACGGCTAACCGTGTTGCGCTCGAAGCTTGCGTCCAAGCTCGTAACGAAGGTCGCGACTTGATGCGTGAAGGTGGAGACATCATCCGTGAAGCTTGCCGCTGGTCGCCTGACTTGGCAGCTGCTTGCGAACTCTGGAAAGAAATCAAGTTCGAGTTTGAAGCTGTTGATACCGTCTGATGAATTTTAGATTGCGGATTTTGGGTTTTAGGCTGCACAATAAGCCAAAACCCAAGATCTAAAATCTATTATTCAAAATTCAACTTATGGATCTGAAGCGAATTGCGAAAGATACGACAAAAACGCTAACAAGCTATTTGACGTATCAGGCTGTCCGGGTTGTTTATGCTCAGCTAGACGAAACTGATCCTAAAAAGGCTTACTGGCTGCACAAGTTTTCTTCAAGGGAAAGCATTACAGACGGTGAAGCATTTATGGAGGCTTTGTTTCGCGAACGTCAGGATCTGGCTTTCCGAATTCTGACGGTGCGAGAGCATCTTGCTGAAGAGATTGCCGATGTGCTGCCGGAAATGCTGCGATCGTCAATGCAGCAAGCGAACATGGAGCAACGCCGCAAACAGCTAGAACGAATGACGCAACTCGATTTGACGACCACAACCGAAGATTCTGATCCTGAACCTAGTTAATTTATTGAGGATTTCATGAAAACTCTCCCTAAAGAGCAGCGTTTTGAAACGTTCTCCTACTTGCCTCCTTTGACCGATGCTCAAATTGCTCGTCAAATCCAATACACGATCGAGAACGGCTTCTTCCCTTGTATCGAGTTCAGCGAGTCGTCTGCTCCTGAGCAGTACTACTGGACAATGTGGAAGTTGCCTTTGTTCAACGCAACTTCTCCTCAAGAAGTTCTGAACGAAGTTCAACAGTGCCGTTCTGAGTACTCGAACTGCTACATCCGCGTCGTAGCATTCGACAACATCAAACAGTGCCAAGTAATGAGCTTCATCGTTCACAAACCAGGTTCTGGTGGAAGCGGCTACCGCTACTAATTTTTGATTTGTAGATTCTTTCTGCAATTAAGTTGAGGGGGTGGATTATTCCATCTCCTTTTTTATTGCAAAACCTGGGAAAAATGAGTTGAGATGATTTACTCAACAACGATATGGGCGGAAATCCTTGGCACTACTTCACTCCCTACCAAAGGGATATTAACGAAGCACTTCAAAACTTGAGAGAGCAAGAATTCAGGATGGGACGTTACGGGTTTGATTACTGGTTCAATCAAATGTCAACCAACATGCAGATTGGTGTAACTCTCAATCAATCAAATCGCTCTGCAAATGAATTGATTGAGCAGTATGGCAGTGTGCATGCAGCAATAGAAGCCCTTCTTGATCAATCGATGCCAGATGGAACACAATCAATTCTCGATATGACTCACGTATCGAATCAACCAGAAGGCTTTGCGGTTTGCCCGCTTTCTGAGCACGAAATTCAAGAAATATTGCAAACCAGTCAGCCAACACGAGAATTGATTGAGTCTCTTTTACTAGATGAAGAAGCCATCGATAATTGGCAGCCTTTTGAAATGTTTTGGGATAGCATCGATCGCGGAACCGGACGCTATATAGTTCTCTATCAAGAAGGAGAGCCAACTGAAATTTTCTTCGCTGGCTACTCATTTGACTAGAAGTTTCTGAATTCTGTACTTTTCCTCTCTTGATGCTCCAATGGAAGGCGCGTATTCTTCGACAAACAATTTGTCGATCTCTATATCAATAACTGGATGTTCCGGATTAACTAAGCCAATGAAATCTGAGCAGCGATAGTAATAGATTTCATGATTCAAAGCAATGCTTAATAAATAGTCTACACACTGTCGAATCATCCACTCTTCTTCAGGTTCACCAAAGATATATTCAAGAACGTAACTACTCAGGTTAAAAGATCGTAAGGAATTGTAGGCAAGTACGCAAATAACAGTAAAGTTCAAACTATTCAAAGTTGTCGTGAGGGCATCCTCTTGAGCGACCCTACTCCTAAAAATCTGGCAA
>NZ_JAFLCJ010000021.1:0-97456 GCF_017302695.1 Leptolyngbya sp. UWPOB_LEPTO1
CAAGTGCGACTTTGGCTTTGAATTGGGCACTGTGTTGTTTGCGTTTGTTTTGGCTCATAATCTACTCTTACCATGAGGTTGAGGGGGGGTAGCTTATTCACCTGTCCAGCTTTTTGGTTCCACCTCACTACAACCCAAGAATTGAGTCACTACAATGGCATAGAAGCTTTTGGAAGATTGCTTAGTTTGTGTCCTCATTTCCTTCTAATTCATTGTTCATGTAGAGCCTTCTAAATTCTGCTGCCGCTTCAGAGTTCAGTCCTTCTAAGGCTTCTAAGATTTTCATCACTGTTTCTGAACCTGGATCACGTATTTCATTCGCCCAACGGTAGACATTGGACGAACCGATTCCCATTGCTGCGGCTAACCTACCTTGGCTAATACCGTAGCTTTGCATCACTGTTTTAAGAACTCTACCCGCTTTCCCCATACCTCTGTCGATCAGGCTTGCTCAAAGTCTGATCCATCGTGTCAGAGGTTGGCATTCTCGTATACAGTCCAATTGGACTGTGATAATCTAATTAAAGACCAATTGGACTGTGACAGCAATATGACACTTTAAGGAGAAAGAGCAATGTTCATCGATCGAGATTCTTCTGGCGATTCTAATCAGCCCCCAGAAGAGACTTTTAGCAATCCTTTCTCAGATGAGGAGCCTGTAAAAATTACTCTAGTAGGAACTCGCAAAGCTGTTGATCGTATGGTCGGAATGCTTCACCGATACAACATCATTTCCGGCAGTGCATGGAGCCGTCCCATCCCTTTCAAAAATTCCGATGAAGTGATCAGCGTTGCAAGCCGCTCAATCCAAATCGACTAAATTACCCAAGCAGTAAGAGTAATGAATCCAGTTCAAGCTCTTACTGCTAAAGTCAAATTTCATCAAACAGCAGATTTTGCACACTTCCATCCGGTAAAACTTCAGGCAACCATTCATCGCCTCGATGTTCCTTACCACTCCAGCGATCGGGAAAAGTATTAGCCGCAATCAATTGTTCAATTCGAGCCAGTTCCTCGTTATTGATCAGGCTAATTTCTGGCTTACCCAACGATCGCGCTGCTGCATTCACTTCTTCCTGAATCGCCAACACCTGTTCCAGCATCCAACGACGCGCATCCAAATGGAGTGGACCTAACCGATTTCTCCCAATGTATTTTGTCGCAGACTTCCGTTCTTCCCCATGCTTCCGCAAGCGGTACTGCGGCTTCCGCACCTCCCAATACAGGGGTCTTAGCCTTTGTAGCGGTGAGAGATATTCCCATTCGGGCTGGGCAATAAGACGATCGAGAGCCGCATCTTTCTGAACCAATGGACAGCCAATACATCCAGTTCTGGCGTTCAGTGGTTCTTCGCCATCGCTAACATCTTGCCCATAAATTCTGGCAATCTCAAACGTCGGGAAGCCAAGCTCCAGATCGGCATTGAGTAGCCAGTCCCAAACATGGCAAACGCGCCAATGAACGATAGGAGCCAGTGTATCTGCGACCGCGCCTGAAGATGAGTGCTGGAACCAACCTTGACCACATTCGCCGCCATCTTTGGTGCAGCTTACAGCAATGCGCTGATCACGAGCCGCACTTTCACCGATCCGCACTCCGGTCAGCATCAGAAACTTTTCACCTCGCTCCTGGCGCAAAGCTTCCAATTCTCGCTCCATGCTCATCACTTTCAGCTTCGGCGTACACCAGCGAAACGTATTGGAGGGAGGTGGCACACCTCGACCTAAGATATAGACAAAATACCGATGATCGAGTTCAGGCAAGACCACACGGGTTTGAAAGCCATCTTTGCCCAATTTCGGTTCAAGGCGATCGCGTAACGCCTCTAAAATAGCGATCGCAGAGGTGTGTAGTGGCGGTAATTCCTGTCGAGTATCTGCGTAAAGAATGGTCAGGCTTTCAGGTCTAGGGACTTGCTCTGTCTCAATCAAATGAGCCACGAGCGTCACGGTTGCCGCAGAATCTTTTCCGCCTGAGAACGCGATCGCCCAATGTTTATAGAAAGAACCATAATGACGCAACGATTCTGCCGACAACTCAATGCTTTTCGGCAATGTGAGACGCTCTTCCTCAAATAAACTTAAGGTTCTCATCGTTCCTTCGTCCTCCCAACGGCTCTTAACAATAGCAGAACTTTGGCGTTTCACGCTAGATATAGCGTAGAAAACTTAAGAAAGTAATTTCACACGCTAGAAGAGACTCTGATTTAGTTTTAGTATAATCGTACTGAATTTTTGCTGCGATCGGACTCAGCGAATATCCTAATGCTAGGGTTAGCGACTGGATAAGCTTTATGGGCAGCATAGAGTTGGCAACGTGCCCTTCAGAATCGATTGACGAACAGTTTGCTGAAGTTATGGAATGCTGTGCTCGCGCTCCCATCGGCAAGCGTCTTCTCGGAGCCTTTTATGTTCATAGTTCTGCACTACTAAATCTTGACCCAATATTACAGAAGTACGAACAGTTAGCCCACAATCACCTTGAGCAACGCATCACACCGACGCTGATTAAGTTCAACATCAATCAGCCTAAAATCTCTTATCTCTCCTATCCAGGCTTTGATGCTGATGCACATCCAGCACTTCAGCGAAGCATTCATGTCGATCTCAAGACAGGCGAAATTAGCGATCGCGATTATCGAGACAGTGATAATCCATTTGTTCTGCACCGTAAAGAAACCTTCGTTGCCCCAGACTATCCCCACTACGCAGCATTCGCAGAACTGTGCGATCGCGATCGTCGGATCGTAAAGAGATCGGCGCAGTGTATCTCGATGAAGTTCTACGACTGGTGAAAACTGGACTGGATGCCATTCACTTCACAGCGTTTGCTGGGATTGATGCGATGACCCTGTATTATTCCGGCGATTGGGCACGGCCAGTCGGAGAAAATCGTGAGTGGGACATCAAACACCTATTAGCTCACTACAACGGACTCTTTCAAGATTTAGAGCAGATGAAAACAGCACCCTCCCGGCAACGGCGAGAGCTATACCTGTGTCGTCACATTGGATTGCGGCAAATGTTGAGTATCGCCTCCACGATCGCTGAAAATCGTTATTCAACCTGAAGAGAATCTGAATTCATCCAGGATTCGATGCTTTCATGCTCGAAGATCTTTGGCATAAGGGCTGAGGAAATGATTTTATGGTGTGGCGTACCAACCTGGGAGAACGTATCCTACAAGGGACTGAAGCAGAAGTTTATCTAACTGCGGTGCAGCATTTGATCGAGCATCTTGAAGACAGCCGTGATTTTGATGAGATAGAGGTCAAAACGGGCGATCGCATCTTTGACAACGCTAACATCAATCAGAAAATTGTGTTACTTCATACCTGTCTGATTGCCTTGCTCAATCCAGCGATCTCAGCCCCACCACTCACAAATGTTACCGAAGCTGCTGCTTATTACCCCTTTGCTTTCCTAAAGCTGCGGGTTGGAGACGAAATCATGATGGGCAAAGAAGAGTGGTCTGAGGAGGACGAAGAGATTAAATTTTACTACCGTCACTTAATCTGGAAAGCATTTGAGCAGCATCTCCTTCCAGCATGGCAAGCAGGCATTGAGGAGTTTGAACCCAACGAGGAGCTAGACAATTTTAACGATCGCTCAGACGATCTCGACTTGTGGCGCACTATGATTGATGAACTTGCAGATCGCATCTTTTGGGATCGAGACTGGCAGATCAAAGTCCATGATTTTGAATCGCCAAATGACCTTGATGAATCGTTGCGCTTAGAGGAATACTTCACGAATCACCTTCCACTCGTAAGCAAGAAACAAGTCGCTGTTGTTGTGGCAGAAATTGAGAATTGGCAATTGGTAGAGAATGAGTAGATGCACCTTGTGGAATGAGCTTTCGATTCAGAGTTCTGGAACTTGAATGTGGTCAGTTGGTTTGGCGTAAACGCGATCGATCATTTCGGGTGAAGTTCCGACCCATTTGGCAATCTGGATACTGGGAATGTCCGCTGCACGGCAAAGACTACAAAATGTGTGCTTGGTTTGATAGGGATTGCGGTACTCGATATCCGGTAGTGACTTCAGTACCGTCATCCAAGCTCGATTGGTAAAGTTGTGCCAATCAATCAACTTCCCTTGTCGGCTCGGAAAGACCAAAGCTTCTGGGTCAGATTTGAACGGTCGAATTGCCTTGAGAATCGTTGCAAGCTGAGCATTGACTGGGAACTTGCGGCGCTCCTGCGTTTTCAGTCCCTTTTTCAGCACTAACCCAGCCCGACCGCCATAAACCAAAGCTCGTTCAAAGGTCACGTTGGCAGTTCCGATATGCCTCCATTGCAAGGCGACGGCTTCGGAAGGTCTACAACCTGTGTAGAAGAGAAACTCGACGAGCGGTGTGTAGTACTTGTAGTAGCGACTCTCTTTGAAAGCAGCAATGATGAGATCGCGCTCTTCTTGCGTGAATGGATTGATTTCCTCTTCTTCAGTCCCCGTCTTTTTGACGATGATTTCTGCTGCCATGCCATCAAAGGGATTCGAGTCCAGCAACCCTGATTTTCTTGCCCACTTACAGCAAGCCGAAAGTTGAGTGAGAACACGCTGAGTCGATTCAGCTGGGACATGACCCGATAACCAATCAAACACCGCTTGGGCATCGTTGGGCGATTTATGAGGACACCGTTCTAAATGATTGGCAACCCAACCATACATTCTGACGGTCGAGGGAGATTTGCCCGGTTTTCTGACCTCCAAATACTGTGACCACAGATCAGGTAAGGTTGGCATTGCCGTGGGTAGAGGTGTAGCATCATCAACGGTTGTGAGCGCTGACTGCGGTTTGTACTTTTGATAAGTGGGGTCAAACTCGCCGTACTCGATATCGCGCTGAATTTGAAACGCTGTCTCTTGGGCTAGTTTGTGATTGAGCGGGGTATTCGGCAAGCCTGTCGCCATGAAATGGCGCTTCCCACCATGCGTAAAAATGATTCGCAGATAACCACGGCGATCGCTCACTTGAACTGACCCCGCTTTTGCCTTTCGTCGAGAATTTTTGGCGTACATGAACGACCTCTGAATTGCTGAAGTGCGTTGACGTTCAGAATCATAGGAGGCAGTTAAGGCGCTAGTACTGGATTTTTATGACTTTTCTGATCTCAACCCGGATCACAATCTGGATCACAATCCGCGTCACAATCTCACCTAAACTCACCCAAAAATAACGGTCGTGTTTTTTAGAGGTTTTCAAAAAGCTGCTCCCGGCAAGGGCTAGAAGCCTTACCGGGAGCCTGAAATGCTTAATTTTACTGAAAGCTGGTGACAAGACTCGAACTTGCGACCGGCTGATTACAAATCAGCTGCTCTACCAACTGAGCTACACCAGCGTGTACGATTCAGCAACTAGACATCATTGACTTGAGGAGCCAACAATTCATATTACTGCGCGCGATGTATATCGTAACAAAAGATTTGCATCGCGCACCACTTTTTTCAAAAAAAAGGCGTTTTTGTTGTCAAGTCGATCGTTTCGCCTGTGATCGGATGGGTGAATCGAATATCTCGTGCGTGCAGATGTAAGCGTTGATCTCCTTGTGAATTCCCATACAGTCGATCGCCGACGATCGCTGATCCTAATCCTTGAGCCGCATGCACCCGGAGTTGATGCGTTCTGCCGGTAATCGGTCGAAATTCAACTTGGCATGAATTCAGGACGCGAAAATAGGTCAAACAGGGTTTGCCAAACTGATAATTGACCTTCTGTTTTGGACGATCGTTTGGATCACTCCATAAGGGTAGATCGAGCTGACCTTCTAAGTCAGCGATTTCTCTTTCTAGGACTGCTGTGTAAATTTTATGAATTTGGCGCTGTTCAAACTGGTGGCTTAAGTGCTTGTAGGTTTGTGAATCGCGCGCAAGAATCAGTAAGCCAGAAGTATCTTGATCTAATCGATGAACGGAGATGAGCGGTTCAGAGAAGCGATCGAGAATACAATCCTGCCCATATCGCCCTCGGACGGAAAGCAACCCGGCAGGTTTATTGACGACAACGAGGTGATCATCCTGATAGACTGTCTCAATCGAACTTGTGCCAGCAAGCAGAAATCCGAGCATGGGTTGGCAACGCTCCACGCAGGCTCCATAGAATTGTCCTGGAATTTTGTCTCCCATCGGTTCACCCCACCAAAACTCAGCCATTGCAATCGGCTTTAAATCATGAGTTGCAGCGTAATGTAGAAGCTTAGGCGCACAGCACTCTCCGGTTCCCGTGGGCATTGAGGTGAGAAGCTCGCTGAGCGATCGCGCTTCTCCAGCAAAATTTGTCACTCGATAGCTAGCGTGCATCTGTGCTTGAAGTTGCTGCGAGAGTCGCTTACGTTTTTGTTTAAGCTGACGAATCTGTTCATCAGCTTGATCAATGATTTGTTTGAGTGGAATGAGATGTGAATCGCGATCGCGTTTTAGATTGCGTTTCTCAATGCCATCGCGTTTGCTTTGTTCATCTAATTCAAAAGCCAGATCTTGATTTTTTCGCTGCTGTTGGCGTTCAAGTTTTCGTTGGTGATGAAGGATTGAGAGTTGTTCAAGTTTCTGCTTGTATTCTGTCTCTAGAATTTTGTACTGCTGACGCTCAGGGATACAAGAGAGTTGAATTAATTGCTGCTGAATCGAGTTGAGTTGGGTTAAAGTTCTAGCTTCTTCGAGTTGCACGCGATCGCGACCCGGAATCGGCGGAACCCACCCTTCAACAACGCTCCGTCCATTTAGTAAGCCAGAAAAAGCTTTGAGAATGTGTTGCTCTCCAGAAGCAGACTGAGCTAGTAAAACGCCGTACATCTTACCTTCGCAAGCTGAAAGATTTTGCATCAATTGACGCGCGATCGCTTCGACGGATTTTGTGCGTGGTAGTCGCAGGAGAGTATTTGAGTTTGGACAAATTCCCTCATACCAATAGGTAACTCCATCAGGATCAAGCTGCGATCGCATGTTTTGCTAAAACGCCTTCATAGTAGTTCTGCAATTGCTTGGTTGCAGATGACCAACTCCAACGCTCTGCTTCATGGCGGGCATTTTGGCGAATCATTTCTCGCGTTTCGGTTTGAGCTAAGAGCGATCTCGTGGCAACGATCGCACCATTCTCATCGGTCGGATCGAAGAGATAGCCATTCACGCCATCTTCCACAATGTCAGGAATTCCACCTGAGCGAGCCGCGACCACTGGACAACCTGCTGCCATTGCTTCGAGCAGCACTAAGCCTAAAGTTTCAGTCCGAGACGGAAAAACAAATGCATCAGACGAAGCAAAGGCAGAAGCTAGCTCTTGACCTGCTAAGTAACCCACAAAATTCGTATGAGTACCAGCAAAATGCTTTTCTAACACTTGCCGATTTGGACCATCGCCAACTAGAGCTAAGCGAGCATTGGGAATCGATTCGAGCACAGGTTTAATGCGATCGATTTCTTTTTCGGCTGAGAGCCGCCCCACGTAAAGTAACAATGGAGCTTCGGGATGACCTTGAGAAAGCCGCGATCGCATTTCTAAACTTGCTAAATGAGGCTGAAAGGTTTCAGTATCGACTCCTCGCTGCCACAGTCTCACGCGCTCAATCCCGTGCTCGGTCAATGCCTGCATCATGGCAGTAGAGGTGCAGAGATTGATTTCTGCTTGATTATGTCCTGCTTTCAGCAATTCCCAAAGCACACCTTCTAAAGCACCCAGCCCATAGTGCTGAAGATATTCTGGTAAATGGGTGTGATAGGAAGCAACCAGCGGAACACTGTGTAATTTGCTATGGAGTAACCCTGCTAATCCCAACACTGCGGGATTGACGACATGAATCAGATCAGGCTTGAATCGATTGAGTTCATCCCCAATCGAAGGTCGCGGAAAAGCCAGCTTGAGTTCTGGATACAAGGGAAGCGGAACGCCTGAAACGCCGTGAATTCTTGCGCCCTTATATTCGGTTAGGCCTCCATCAGGCGAGAACACAAGGACTTGATTGCCCTGTCTTTGCAGATGATCGACAGTATGTTTGAGTCGGGTAACAATCCCATCAACTTTGGGAAGAAATGTCTCTGTAAATAGAGCAATCCGCATATTCAAAATTTAGTTCGATGTTTTCTCAGGTAATCCACACAATCCATGAACTCCAATCGCGACAATCACACCACCGAGTAACACTCCGAGTCCTTCTGCAAAGCAGTTGATTCGATGACGTACTTCGGCAGATTGAGCGATCGAGAGTTCACGCGCTCCGGCTCCAGTTCGGCTCAATTGCTCATAGTTGCGATAAGCGCGATCGAGGGCTGCCCATTCTGGAAAAAGATAGAACGTGCTAATGACGATCGCACTCAATCCAGGCACGATCGTGGTCAGTAATAAGAGCAGCCCTCGATGGTTCATTAGCGCTTCCAAGTCACTTTCGGCAGAATTTCATCGTGATCAACGCGATCTTTGTATTTAATCGCGAAGTTCAACAATGAATCGAGTAACGAGTCAGAGAGATAGTGAGGCTGCAAGCCTAAATCCAGCAGATTGGTATTTTTCGCGTTGAAGTAATGTTCTTCTTTCTCAATTCGAGGATTGTCAAAGTTTTGAACATCAACTTTCAAGCCCATGGATGACCCTGCTTTCTGAATCATGCTGGCAATTTCGCCTACGCCAAACAGTTCAGTAAATTGATTGAAGACGCGGAATTCTCCGGGCTGTGCTGGAGTCTCGATCGCGAGTTCTACACAGCGCACTGTATCGCGAATATCCAGGAATCCACGAGTCTGTCCGCCTTTTCCATAAACGGTTAGCGGATGTCCGATCGCTGCTTGAATACAGAATCGATTCAACGCTGTTCCAAATACGCCGTCATAGTCGAGACGGTTAATCAGCATCTCATCCATTCCGGTTTCCTCGGTCAAGACTCCGTAGACGATTCCTTGATTCAAATCAGTGGCTCTCAAGCCCCAAATCCGACAGGCAAAATGGATATTGTGCGAGTCATGCACCTTACTGAGGTGATACATGCTGCCGGGCTGCTTCGGATAGGGCAGGGTATCTTTGCGCCCGTTGTGCTCGATCGTGATGTAGCCTTCTTCGATGTCGATATTCGGCGTGCCGTATTCGCCCATTGTCCCGAGTTTGACCAAATGACAATCGGGGAAGCGCTCTTTCATGATGTAGAGCAAATTCAGCGTTCCGACGACGTTATTGACTTGAGTCAGAACGGCATGTTCGCGATCGATCATCGAGAACGGGGCAGACCGCTGTTCGCCGAAATGCACGATCGCATCCGGTTGGAACTGATCCATCGCTTTGCTGAGAAATTCGTAATTTGTGATATCGCCGATGAAAAGATCGATCGTCTTTCCGGTAATGTCTTTCCAGCGTTGCAAGCGTTGTTTAATTGGTGCGATCGGGGTGAGGGTATCAATGCATAATTCATTGTCCCAATGCCGTCGCACTAAGCTATCGAGAATGCCGACCTCATGACCTCGATTGGACAAGTAGAGGGCAGTTGCCCATCCACAATAGCCATCACCACCAATTACTAGGACTTTCATCTTGCTCAATCTTTTCTGCCGATACTTTGCCAAATCTATCAGGTTTCGGCACTCAGAAGATCGCTTCTAGCAACGACTTAGAGTGAATCTCACTCTAAACCGCGCTACTCAAGGAAAATCTCTATCCTGGGAATTATTTTTTCACTCGGTCTAAGTATCCTAGATCACGTCATGCTCGGATTTCATCGGCAAAACTCGCCCAGCGCACGAATTCAAATTGTCCTGCAACCGATCCCCAAACTTGCTCATCGGTCTGTGGGTCACGACCGCGATCGAGACTGGTAAACCACGATTCGTTGATTTCAAATTCGCTATCGAGATAGGTTTCTTGCCCTTTGCGAGTGACCATACAAGCCTTGCCGGGTTCGATGCTGCCTTTGAAACTGCTGCCTGTCCAGTGCACGATCATGTTGCATCCCGGCATTTTCTCAAACTGGTCGGGGCTGAGTTCTTTCAGGCGATCGAGGTTGCGGGATGCGCCGTAGAATTTTTCTTCATCGCGCACGTGATAATTTTCAATTTCAATATGATCGGCGTGTGCCACTAATTTCAAGGCGCGCAACCGATAGGGGACATTGAGCATGTAATCGTATGCCTGTTCGACAAAAAATCCAATTCCACCGGGCAGTTCAAAGGGCAACGGGCGCATACACACTCGAATGTGAGCATACATGGGCGGATTTTCAAATGCCTGTTGTTGATTGCTAAAATCGGCTGCCATCCAGCGCGCTAGGGTGGCGATATCGGTAGAGTGTGACATGCGATTTATATATAAAAGACGTGCGACTTAAATTGTAGAACGTTGCGTGGGACAAAGACTTAGCCTTTTAACCCTGTCAGTCGAAAGAGGAGAAACTGTGTAATTTGCACGAGTCCATTGAAATTGTCGTCGCTCACCAAGATGAGACTCTGAGAGCCATCCGGGAATCGTGCTCCCAGAGTCATGCCTTCTAAATTATCGAGCCGTACACCTAACGTATTGAGGTCTAGGAGCAACTCTTTGCGCGCGGTTTGTACGCCTGTCGCATCGCGCAATGTTTCGATCCTGGAAGTATCGCTGGCGGTTCCAGTTTCGACTTGAAACAGTTTCGCTTGAAATCCGCCGAGTCCTAGAGATCGCTCTAAACTCAAAAAGTGTCCGCCCTGGTCGATCGAGAGTAAATCGGTCAATCCGTATTCGATCGTATTCGCGGGTTTAGGATCGAGCGGGTAGGCATGTTCAGAAATCAGAGCAGCCCGATCGCCGATAAACTGATAGTGCAAGATTCGATTCAAAACGCTTTCGCTGCGGTTCGGTAAGGATAAATCTTGAACCAGAGGCGATTCAAGCGCTGCAAATAGGCGATAGGGTTCAGCGGGTGGTGCAGTCGCAGCCCCTGCATTGAGTGACATCGCTTCAAACGCACGATTATTTTGGATACCGCGCGTTTGTTTGATCCCTAATTCATCTGGAAAATAAGCGTCTGGCAGTTTTAGTTTTCGCTTCAGTTGTCCGGTTTGTAGATCGAATTCTCCAAGAAAGGGAGAGATACTTTGATTCGCTGCACCTTCGCTGGAAATGAAGACGGTTTTCTGAGGAGACAAGGAGATTGCTTCTGCATCGATCGTATTGTTCTGAAACGGCTCCCCGTTCTCATCTTTCAGGGTTATGACGTTTTGAATTTCAACAGATTGCAGCCGTGGGGTTGAATCGATGTTCAATTTCAGCGTGTAAAACCGTGCAGGGTTACGATCGCTGCGATCGTCTGAGACCGCATAATAAAGATCATTTTTACGATCGTAAGTAATCCCTGAGAGGCCTCCGACTGCCGTATTTTGAAATTGCTTATCAGACAAGGTATGGCTGCCCAAGAATTCCACTTGCAACGGTAAAAACAGTCGATCTTCTGCTTTGACTTGGGGCAGACTGCATCCAGTCAAACCGAGAAAACAACAGACGATCGCGATCCAAGAAACCCAGCGACGCATTGATCTTTCCCTTGAAAATTCCTGTTTCACTTTAGCGCGGATAGCTCAGAGTGTTTGAATTTGTCTGTCTCGATCTCTCGATTCTGATCGAAATATTTCTTGCGCGATCGCATCAGATTCAAGATCTGGATCACGATCGCGCTTCTTTAGACAAGACATTGCAATCCGCGCTGAGCAATTTCAGTCATTTCTTATCAACGAGATCGCATTTCGGATTGCGATTTTAAATTCTCCATCTGGTAAGCGATCGAGAATGTGTTGTCCTTTTTTGAGTAGAAATTGTTTTAGCACCGGATCTCGATCTGCTTCAGAGAGTAAAACTTGTTGGATCAAGTCTCTCTGAGTTGCAGAAGTAGTTGCGACGTTTTGATGTTTGAGTTGACCGAGTAGCTCTTGTAGATTTGAATTGGGATCAATCTGATTCGTGATGAGACTGCGAACTCCATGAGCCGCTTCGCGATACTCAATCTGTCCTGACCCAGCAAGATTGGTAATTGTACTGCCTGAGATCAAGAAATGATTCCCAAAGGGTTGCTGACTAAAATTTGTTAGGGCTTCAGCTTGCTGCTGCATTGCTTCTGTTTGGGTTTCTACAATGCCGAGTAATCGATTGATCTGCTTGTCTTTTACTTCCATAATCGATCGCAGATCTTCATAAGTACTCTGAACTTGTTGCTCAACCTGTTGCTTAGAGACTCCTTCTCCATGCGTGACTTTGACAATCCAATAATTTCCCCGCTGCTCAATTCCTTTGAGTTCTAGCCCCATGCCATCATCTTCGAGCCTGAACTTCTCAAAGGTAAAGCTCAAAGCTCTCCAATCAATTTGATCTTGAAAGACAAGCTCAACAGCATTGGTCAATTTCTGAAATAGGGACTCAAATTCACCGGGTTGAAAATCGCGATCGCTAGGATATCGATCAGTAGGTTGGTTATTCTCAAACTCTCGATAAACATAATCACATTTCACACCTGTGAGAACAGTTTGCTGATTAAAGCTCCAGTCTTTAATACATGCACCAGTTAAGTCTGCTTGGCTTAAATCTGCATTCGTGAGAATCGATCGTACCAAGATACTGTCGCGCAAATCTGCTCCTCTCAAGTCGGCTCCATCAAGATTTACTTCACTTAAGTTACAACGCCTTAGATCAGCCCCTCTTAGGTATGCTCCACATAGATTTACACGGCTAAAATCAGAAGCTTTACTGCTGCCGACTGTTAGCAATTCTTGAACTTTGGGCAGGTCTAGATCAAAGTACTGATTGTCCACTCTAGCCAAATCGAGCCCTTTGACCTCTCTTAAACAAGTTCGATAAAACTTCCTAGCTCTGAAATCTGTATGTGCTATTTTCGCTCCTGTGAAATCGAGTCTGCTTAGATCTAATCCTTTAAAGGAAGTCCCTCCGATTGCTGCCCAAAAGGTGGCTTTGGGTCTAACCCAACTCCATCTTCCTTCTCTTTCCAGCATTCTCTGGGAAGTAATGAAAGCTGTAATGACTATGCCAAGGAATAATATGACCGTAAAAGCAAAATTTCCAGCTACTTTAGTTTGTGCTGTATCGACAGCAACCCAAACCAGTCCAGTGCTGATTAAAGAGGATGTCAATAACGCAATTAAGCAGCCTCTTAATGTGCAGGCTAGTAATGCAAACGCAATGCACTGCGCGATCGTAATGACTCCTACACAGGAGAAAATCGTTCCAATCGATAGAGAAAGAGAGAATGTAGTAACGTCAAACCCAGGTGCTGTATTAAATAAATAGAGTAATAAGCTAATCACAAAGACTGACAAGAGTGGAACGATGTATACTCTTGAAATTCCTAGGGTTGTAATTGAGAATAGAATCGCGCCTTGCGTTAAAAAGACAAGAGCTACTGCGACGATTGAAATTCGACCTGTTGCAATACAGCATTGCACTAAGATTGTTGCTGCAATCAATGCAATGAGAGAAGCTAGTGTTATAATCGCCGTTGAAATGACGATTAGAAAAAATTTCCAAGCTAAATTCTGGCCTGCTTTTGCACCTCGAAAGTCATTGTGCTGATCATCGATCTCTTTGAAACAGAGACTTTGTATGTCACGAACCATAGAATCGTTCCCTGATGCGGTAGCTTTCTTGATAGAAAAGGTAGATGGATGATGTTCCAAGCTCGTTGATGGTGTTCTGACTATAATTTAATCATAAAAAATAAGATCTCATTGGAAGATGAGATCTTCAGAAAAGATTTTACTATTGTTGTTAAGACTACTCTTTTTTTAGCAGCTTCTTACATATTTCTGCATCCGGAAATGTCTTACAATACCATTCAGGAGGATTGCTTTGAACAGAAGCCTTTCCAATAATTTCAAGTAACTTTGGAATAGCTATATTCAATACCTCTGACAGTTTCTGTAAATTCGCAAAATCTTCGTTGATCCTAGACTCAATCGTTTGAATCGATTCAATTGAAAGCCCTGATCGATCACTTACTTCTTGTAAATTGATGTTCTGCGCATCAAGATATTGTTGAATTCGAGACTCATTCATAGTAGATCTCCCTGATAGAAATACCATGCATTATGGCATGCTACATTGCCTAGACTTGCAGTTGAAGATTATTTCAATTCCTTTCATCTAAAAGCGCCAATCGCTAAGATTGGTTGTGTCACTTCCAAGTCACACTCTAGCTCTAGTAAAGGAATCATGTTCTAAGGTAGTATGGCTTTAGAGCACGACGTGTCCAAGCAGTATAAAATACACTAAAATTACTGTTTGGTACAACCAGGAGCTTGTGGAAATAGTTCGCAAAACCACTCAGCAGGATTTCTATCCGGAGTCTTATTTTCAGTCTTACTTCCAATGGCTTCAAGTAATTTCGAGATAGGTATGTTCAATGCCTTTGCAACTTTCTGTAAGTTAGCAAGATCCTCAATAATCCTTAATTCAAGTGTTTGAATCGATCCAACTGAAAGTCCTGATTTTTCACTTACTTCTTGTAAACTTATATTCTGTGTATCCACAATTTTTTGGATTTGAGATTTATGCATGTTAGTCCTCACCTTAGAAGTAATGTAAATTATGCTACGCTAAACTCGCCCAATTTACGTATAGCTTGAAGATTATTTTAATTATTTCTAGCAAAAAAGCATATGTTCTCTTAAGATTGCTTTCACTCTTTTTTTGTATCTCCTTCGTTATAGTGAATTGAACCAGTCACAACCATATTGGTGATTGAACTATTAGAGATATTTAAAGTATTTTGAGCAGCAATTGAATCTGATTGATTGATACTGCTTTCTGCTGAATATGCTCGATTTTGGAGAGTCGGCAATTCTGCCTCACTTTGTAGCTTTCCCAACTCTTCTGCAAGCCGTCGAATCCCTTTCGCAATATCTGTGAAAGCACTATCGATGTTGTCCCAAGTTGTTACAGGACGCATATCTCTCGGCAATCCTTGTAGCTTCCCAAATGGCGCACCTTGCCAATCACACGGGCGTAAAATAATTGGAATTACACAAGCTTCCTTCGCTTCATGTCGTACCATTGCTCGATTCACTTCAACATCCCAGCAGTAATCTGATGCTAGAAAATCATCGCTAATGAGCAGCAAAATGATGTTAGCGGTTTCCAAATGGGTGTTGATCTGCCTATCCCATTCAGTACTGGGCAGGATTTGTCGATCGTACCAAGCCTCAATCTTTCCCAAGCGCTTAAGAATGCTGAGATGGTTGGCTAACTTGTCACGTAGGCTTTCATCTTCGTGGGCATAAGAGAAGAAAACAGTGATGCTCATGATAATTGATGAATCAGAGATAGATACAGAGAGCTTCATGCGCGATCGCAATCTCTCCGTATCTTTTTCTCTGAATCATACTGATCGTTATCGATTTAGGCAAAAGATCGTTACTTCTCGTTCAAAATATACGTAGGTAATCCATCAATACTGACCTGATTTTTATCATGCCAATACTGTTGGATTCCAGCTTCTCCTTTCTTCTCTGCCCAATCGACGAGCGTTTCTCGATCGCCCAAATGCTCATACAGGGGCACACCAAATCCGCAAGACGTTTGCACCGCCTCCAGAGAAACCTTCACCACCTGTCGCGCCCCTGGTATCGGCTCAAATAATGAATAAAAATCCTGCCAATCATGATCTCTAGGGCGAATGACACAGCCTGTGCCGTAGAGCCGCAGAATCATCGGTTTCTCGGCGAAACTGCAAAACATAATCGTCATCCGCCCATTCTCGATCAAGTGAGCGCTCGCTTCATTCCCACTCCCCGTGAGATCCAAATAAGCAACTGTATGAGCATCCAAACATCGAAACGAATTCATGCCTTTTGGAGAGAGATTAATTCGTCCTTGAATCGGCGCAGTTGCAGTAAAGAAAATATGCTGTGTCTGGATAAATTCCTGAAGAGATTCGGTCAGTTCCGGATAAAACTTTGCCATTGAATTAAATGACTGAGGAGCGATTCAAACCTTATCATTTTTCTGGAAATGAATCGCTCTTATTCAGAGCTGATGAGCATAGTGTTAGACCTAAATCAGTTGTAAAGCGAGGTCTGGAGTGTGATTTTCTTAATACTCCCCACTCCCCACTCCCCACTCTTTCTAGCTTTTACAACTCAAGCAGAATCACCTTAATATCCACTAATTTGATGACCCGTTGCCGTGATTGCCTGTTTGAAGGTTTCTTCTGAGGCTTTTCCTTCTACCGTGACTGTTTTTTGCTCCAGATTAATATCTACTTTTGCGTCAGGTTCGTGTGTCAAAATCGTGTCTTTAATATCTTGTGCAGCTTCAGGGCTATTAAGAGTCGGAACGTGTAGTTTGAGTGCCATAGTTATTTATCCATATCGACGCTCTCTATCCTGTTGAACTCTCAGCAAAGTTATCCCTCGCTACAGATAGATTTTGTTGCAGAGTATTTCACTTTCCGGATCGAATTCCCAAGATAGCGGATAACAGAACTACGGCTTGACTGCATATTTTTTGCGACTGCTCCCTATTCAAATTTTATGGATCAATTCAATTGGTAATCCTGTTATGACGATTCAACGTGGCATCGTTGCGGCAAGTTTTCTCGCGTTCGCCTGTGTTCTTCCCGTGCAAGCCTCCTCCGCTCTCTTAACTCGGGGTGAAGTCTACAAACTCACGAATCAAGCGCAATTGCTTCAGCGCAATCGTCCGGCACGTCCAGCTCGACTCTCTGATGTATTAGTGCCCCAAGATGCAATTAAAACGGCAACGCGATCGAGAGCCGAACTCCTTTTTAATGAAGGCTCTCTCGCCCGAATTGGTTCAAATGCAATTTTCCGATTTATCCCCGGAATGCGCGGGTTTCAGTTGCGTAATGGAACCGCTTTGATCATGAGTCCGCCGACTACCGTTGCAACGCGGATTGAGACATTAGATGGAAGTGCGATCGCAGAATTACCTCCGAGCGCGATCGATGCTCCTCCAACCAGCGAGCAATACCAGACTCGCAGTTTAGCCATGGTAGTTCACGTCGATGGTGCAAACAATAAAACTCAGTTTTTCAATCTCACGAATAATCCAATCAAGATTTTAGACAACAAAGGCAACTTCATTGTGATTAATGGTGGAGAAACCGTCACGGTACAAAATGGTGTGATTGGGAAAATTAATACCTTTGACTTGAGAAAGTTTTATCAAACGAGTTCACTTTCGGCAGGTTTAGCACCCGCTCAAGAAAGCCTGATTGCTCAAGAGCCTGCGAAAGTTCAAGCTACTTTGAATTTAGTGCGCGTTGCCACGATCTCAGCGTTAAATCTGCAAGCACGCAAACTCGAAGGACTCTGCACCTTAAATGCTCGGGGAGGAGCAAGCACGCTCAGCACAAATTGCATCACAACCGATTCTGACGATCCGCTGCGAGACTTTCAAGATCGGCGCGATGTCACCACGCCTCGACCTGAACGGCAACCGCCTGTAGATGTCGTTGTGCCAACCACTCCACCCATCACTCCCGACACCAATCCCAATACTAATCCCAATACTAATCCCAACCCCAATCCCAATTCTCCAGTTGGCGTTCCTGTCTTCGTTCGCCCCAATTAATTCACTTGGTAAATTCCAATGCGCTACATTCTCGCTGTGCTGACAATTTTGGCAACGCTAGGAACGATTTCTCCTGGTTCTGCCCAACCTGATCCAGTGTCTTCTCCCCTCGATCGTGCGCCGACAGACGATATTCAACCCCTCGACCCCGAAGATACTCAATCTGAACTCGGAGAAATTGAAATCATCGATCGACCTGCCCAAACTCGTCGTCAACCGGATGTGCAGTTGCTTGTGCGATCGTCGGTGTTTTCTAGCTCCAATATCACTGCACTTGAAGCCCTGAAACAATCTGATACTGTTTTCACAAATACAGCGCACCTGCTCATCACACCCAAGCTCGGCGAGAATACCAGACTAATTGCCTCAGCAGGCGGTGGAATTGTCCGATTTGCATCTGAAGGCGATTCTAACTACAACATTGAGCAGTACAACATTGCGGTTCAACAAAGACTTGCACCTGGAACATTTGGACAGTTGGGATGGGTACAAGATACCTTGCGCCGCCCAGGGAGTGGTGATTTGCTGACGCGAGATAATGCGGTGCAGTTGATTGTGGGACGGCAAGATCAGTTAGGTAAGCAAGCTCGATTGGATTCGTTTTATGAATTTCGATCGAGCTTTACGAATCCAAGTGAAGACAGTCGGATTACCAATACGATCGGTACAAGATTGCGCTATGACATTTCACCGCAAGTGCAGGGCGCATTAGATTATCGCTTGTCGTTTAAGAATTTTACGCAAGGCGTTTCTCGTTCAGATACCGAACATCAGATTAGTGCGATCGTGATTTACAACATTAATCCAGATGTATTTTTAGCCGGATCTGCGTCGTATTTGTTTGGACGATCGTCAAATGCTGCGATCGATATAAACAATCTGTCATTCGGGCTGAGTTTGGGCTTTAACCTGCCCCTCTTCTAGTAGAGTGAATGATTGGAAACTTTTTTATCGAAACCAATCATGAACGCAGACCCCGTAACATTGATGAAACAGCAAGTCGGTTATGCCGCTGCTGCCAAAGTCCAATCCAATTCGATCGTCGGATTGGGGACTGGTTCTACGACTGCTTATGCGATTCAGGCGATCGGAGAACGGCTTCAATCTGGCGATCTGCAAAATATCAAGGGAATTCCCACCTCTTTTCAAGCGATCGTTTTAGCACGTCAGTACGGAATTCCTTTGGTCACTTTGGATGAAGTCGAGAAAATTGATATCGCGATCGATGGTGCAGACGAGGTAGATCCGCAAAAAAATCTGATCAAAGGTGGCGGTGCCGCTCACACTCAAGAAAAAATTGTCGATAGTTTAGCCGACCAATTCATTGTGGTTGTCGATAGCGGCAAATTGGTGGATCACTTGGGTTCAACGTTCTTGCTTCCGGTTGAAGTGTTGCCGATGGCAGTAACTCCGGTGATGAAAGCGATCGAGAAACTAGGCGGTAAGCCTCAGCTTCGCATGGGCGTGAAGAAAGCAGGCCCCGTTGTCACGGATCAAGGCAATCTCGTGATCGATGTGAAGTTCGATCGCATTGATCAACCCGCCGAGCTAGAAAAGACGTTGAATAACCTTCCCGGTGTGCTAGAAAACGGCTTGTTCGTCGGTGTAGCAGACATCATTATGGTGGGCGAAGTCAAAGATGGGCAGCCGAGTGTGAGAGAGTTTTAAACGGTTAGATTGAGTGGGGGAATAGGGAGAAAACTAGCAATGGCTCTTGCTCCCCACTCCCCACTCCCCACCATGTTCAACTTGACAAACAACTAGCCGATATCAAATCAGGCTGCTCCAAACTCTGCTTGCAAAGCATCATCGTTATCATCAGCGATCGTTGCCACAATTGTGATCAGCCGAGAAATTTCGCCAGGAGATAGCTCTGCAACAGTTCGAGAAGAAACGACTGCGACTTTGGAATCGACGATCGCAAAATGAGCTTCAAACGTACTGAGCCAATTCATCTCAAGTAGCTTTCGCATCAATTGCGGCTCGTTTTGGACGGGAAGATTCAGAATATGTGCCCAAACAGAAAATGCATCATCGTCAGAAGTTCCGGTCAGTTGCACAAATGTTTCTACGCTGCCGTATTTGAATTTCCATACAGAGCTGCCCTCACTGTGGCTCACCATTGCGCTCTTGTTTTGATCCAAGCTACCAATGACAGTTTCAATCACTTCTATAAGCTTGATCCCTGTAATCGCAGCTTCTTCAGGCGTTTCAGTTTCGAGATCAGGTTGGTAAGTTTCCATAAGCAAATAGGTCTAGAGTCCAGTTTAGAGTTACGGTAGCGTTTCCTGATAGGGATTGCCCTAGTCTTGGGGATTTCTTTACTTTTAGCAGGGAAACCAAGGTTTGAACCATTTTGTCTGTCTATTGGTAGAGATAGCAAATGCTTCACCTGAGAGATGAAAGGATTTGGTCGATCGCGGAATAGTTGAGAGGCTAAGCGATAAAGGAGAATTATTATGCCGATCGCCATCCGGGATGACGTGGTTTATATCATGCTGAAAAAAATCGACGAGAGCGATCAAGGGCCAGGGCCTGATCCGGTGAAATTTGATGAAACTGATTTTGCAGGGATCAAGCTGACTCCCGTTGATCTGCTAGGACATTTAGATTTTCTCAATCAACGCCAGTACATCAATGCTGAATTTTCTGGAAATGCTTATGGAAATCAGGATGATGTACCGAATGTTGTCGATCGCGAAGAGTTTGGTTTGAGAATTGCCAATACATATGGCGCAGAAGATGGTCCGTTGCCCCATCTGATTGAGTTCAAAAAAGCTGAACTGACTGAGAAAGGTCGGAAAATGCTCGAAGAAATGGAAGCTAAGCCGCCTGAATCTCTGCAATCTGGGACAACTGTTCCGATCGCGACAAAAGATACGCCATTCCTTGAAAAAGTAGCGCTCAAAGGCGGATTTTCTGACCTCTATGATGCACGCGATGTGACAGAAGTCGTCTTCCGAACCATGCGCGACATGATGACGAATGAGGCAGTTGAGCATGTTTCAGAAGAGTTACATGTTCCTCTCGACGAAGGTAATCCTGACAGAACGCTTTATACGGCGACTCCACTAGCAACGGAAGTTTCCGATTTGTGGGAGGATACCAATCCGATCGTGCATTTCCTCAGTCATATCCGTCCACCGTTGAAGATTAAGTCAGAGACTTTCTTGTTCCGAGTCAGACAAGAAGGAGGATTGCAGCCGAATACGTCACCGGAGCAAGTTGTGTCAGCAGTCTTTTCTGCAACGAAAGATGAGCTATCACAGGATCGGATTCAAGAGGTTGCAAGTTTCTTGCCGGATGAAATTCGCCACTTGTGGGAGACGGCTTAATTAGATAGGGGGTGGGGAGTAGGCCTCTACTGCTTAACTCTCACCTTACGATCGGGATTCTGCTTCCTCACCCACGCCAAAAATTTCGCCATCGCTGGATCATACTTCAAGCGCTCAACCGTATTGAGTTCTTGAGCCAGTTGGCGATTGTCGAATAGAGTATGAATTTGGCGATGGCAGGCAGGGCAAATCTCGATCGTTTCACCCGGATCAAGTTTTTTGCGTTTGGTATGTTGTCTGGGAACTAGATGGTGTTCAGTAAGTGCGGGGACATCGCGATCGCAAAGCTGACAGTGCATGAAGCTAGAAACAGTAACTTTCTTCTAGCCTAGCGCTCACGAACTTGAATGGATGCCACGATCGCGCAATTGCTTGACAAAAAATTCTTCGAGCGATGGACGAGCCAACGACATCGAAATTAGCTGAGCATTCATCAAAGCGAGGCTATCGATAAAATCGGCTGCTGCACCGTTGAGATGTCCTGACCAAAGCCCATCCTGAAACTCCATGTCTGGCAGCCACGGCTGCAACATTTCTGGTCTGCCGCCTTTCACCATCACATAATATTTTTCAGCCGTTCCAAGGAGTTCTTGCATCGAACCTAGGGCAATGAGTTCGCCTTGAGCAAGTAAAGCAACGCGATCGCAGATTTTCTCTACATCGGATAGCACATGACTGTTGAAGAAGATAGTTTTGCCCTGAGCTTTGAGCGACACAATAATCTCTCTCATCTGATAGCGACCGAGCGGATCGAGTCCAGACATCGGTTCATCGAGAAAGACCAAATCTGGATCGTTGATTAATGCTTGTGCCATACCGATGCGTTGTAGCATTCCTTTCGAGTATTGCCGCAACTGTTTCTTCTTCGCCGCAGATTGGGCGAGACCGACGAGATCTAACAGCTCAGGAATGCGTTTCTTTTGGCGCGATCGCTCAATTCCGAACAAGTCTCCGGTGTAGTTGAGAATTTCCCAACCCGTTAAATAATCGTAGAAATAAGGATTTTCAGGCAAATATCCAATCCGCTGTTTGACAGCACGATCGCCCAAAGATGCACCTAAAATCATGGCGCGTCCTGAAGTGGGGCGGACAATGCCAAGTAGGGTCTTGAGTAACGTGGTTTTTCCGGCTCCATTTTGTCCGAGCAGCCCAAACGTCTCTCCCTCGTATACTGTGAGACTTACAGAATTGAGAGATTTCACTTTTTTATTCATCCAGAACCCAGTGCGGTAAGTCTTACTGAGTTCGTAGGTCTGAAGCGCGATTGAGCGTTCGATCGTGGGAAGTTGAAGGCGAGTTGCAACAGCAGAATCCATAAGTGCCTCGATCACTACTGAGTAGCCATTTAATCACTCTTTACAATTCCCGCTTCAGCATTTTTTGCGATCATGCGACTCGATACTTCTATATTTTGTAAACTTTGTTTAGAAGCTTGGGGAAATGATGATGAATCGATCGAAATTTGTCGCCGTGATGACTGGAATTATTTCTTTGATTTTGGGCGTGGGCTACTTGCTGCTGGTGCAGTTGTTGGACTTTCGAGGCGAGATGCTTCCGGCTCCGATCGAGATGATTCCGCTGGGCTGGTTTTAGTCGCAGCAATTCGTCTCGGAACTTCATACGTCCAAAAATCCGAGGCGAGTTCTGTATTCGGAAAAATTGCCCGTGCTTCATTGAGCAGATCTTGGATGCCGATCGCATTTCCCGGCGCATATCGCGGGCTGAAATGCGTCATGATCAAAGTCTGTACCTGAGCGAGTAATGCCGTCTGCGCTGCCATCGTCGAAGTTGAATGCAGCCGTTGAAACGCCATCTCGGCATCTTGATGGGCAAAGGTGGCTTCGTGAATCAGAACATCTGCACCTTGAGCAAGTTCGATCGCGCTTTCACAAAAAACAGTATCCGTACAATAAACAACCTTTCGCCCAATTTCTGGCTCCCCGCAAAGGATTTTGCCATCGATCGTTCGCCCGTCTTCTAGCGTGACCGTTTCTCCACGTTTCAACTTTCCATAAATTGGACCTGAAGGAATCCCTAATTCTTTGGCAAGCTCAGCTTTGAAATGTCCCGGGCGATCCTTCTCGGTAATCCGATAGCCAAAAGCGGGAACCCGATGTTTCAGCAACTGACAGGTCACTGTAAATTCTTCATCCTCAAACACCAGTCCTGGACTAACCGGATGAAACTTTACAGGATAAGAAAAATGTGTCTGCGAGTAGCGTTTACAGGCTTTGAGATAGGGATCGAGATCCGGTGGCCCATAAATATCGATCTGTTGAGGATTTCCAGCAAGTCCACAGCTTGCCAGCAATCCCATTAAACCGAAAATATGATCGCCATGCACGTGAGTGACAAAAATTCGACGAATCTGGCTGACTCGCAAATCACTGCGCAGAAACTGGTGCTGCGTGCCTTCTCCACAATCAAATAGCCAAACTTCAGCCCGCTGCGGCAAGCGTAGCGCGATCGCGCTGACATTCCGCGATCGTGTGGGTACACCAGAACTCGTTCCCAAAAATGTGATCTGCAAAGCCGACTCACCTGAACTCAATACACTATCTTCATACTGCCACAGGAACTTGCCTGTAACCGAGGCGGTCAGAGCCAAAGAACCGATGAAAATTTCATGTGGTTTCCGTGATCCGGATTACAGCCGAGACGAAGTGACATATATTAACAAATGTTAGAAATTCGAGAAATCGTGGCAGATTGATCCAGATAGCCTCGTGTGACCGCTGTTTGTTGTTAGTGAAAACCCGTAGCAATATGGTTAATCAAATGAATTTTCGATCGCCCCTTTCGTCTCTAGCCGCAAAACTAAATCGTCCGAAAATTTGGGGTTTTGCGCTCTTACTTTGGGCAGTGCCCTTCATGCCTGCTGAGGCAAGAGAGACTGTGAATTTAAGAGTCGCGATCGAGAATGGAGTTTCGCAAATTACTGTTGGCAGTTCGACCAATGCTCAAGTGTTAGATGCGGCTGAGACAACGTTGCTAGGCGAAATCCAAGGCATGAACGGTTTTGCTGCACAGGCACAAAATGGTCAAGTGGCATTAGACAAATGGCGATCCGGTGCCCTTACGATTCGACCGAAAGATAACGGTGTAGTCTGGATTGGCAATCGTTGGTATCGCGGCACTGTGCGGCTGATTGCTTCAGGTGGCAGTTTGACCGTTGTAAATAATGTTGAATTAGAGCAGTATTTGCTCAGCGTCTTGGGCGCAGAAATGAATGGCAACTGGCCGAAAGAAGCGCTCAAGGCTCAAGCTGTAACGGCTCGGAGTTATGCCTTAGAAAGACGTGAGTCATCGATTCGGGCGGGAAAACCTTACGATCTCTACGATACTCAGACCTCTCAGGTTTATAAAGGGCTGCAAACTGAGTCACAAGGCACACTGCAAGCAGTTGCCGAAACGGCAGGACAAGTTTTAGTTCACAATGGTCGATTGGTGGAAGCGTATTTCCATTCGTCTGCCGGGGGCTGTACAGAACCCTCTGAAAATGTTTGGTCATCGTCGCGCCCTTATCTGCAAATGGTCAAGAACGACTTTGATAAAGGCACACCAGTCAGTGAGTGGTCAAGAACGCTTTCTGCGGCTGAGCTTGGCAATATTTTTGGGGTGGGAACGGTTCAACAAGTGATTCCAGTGCGGGCGACAGCTTGTGGACGAGTTCGAGAAATGAGAATTGTGGGCGATCGTAAAACGGTCACGGTTTCCGGTGAAAGAATTCAAAGTGCTTTGAATCTGAGAAGTACCTTATTCGCATTTAACCCTCAACAATTGGCAGCGAGCAAAGCTGGTGGCAAACCTTCAATGCAATTTGTGGTGAATGGTCGAGGATTTGGTCATGGTGTCGGTATGAGCCAATGGGGAGCTTACAACATGGCACGTCAGGGTAAGACTTATCTGCAAATCTTGGCGGAATATTACCGAGGTGGCGCTGGAGTGACAACCATTAAAACTGACCAATAATCGTGGGCGATGTGTAACTTTCAACTGCTAGGACATGAAAAAGTCGCACATCGCCTGAATAGTAAAATTTGTTGCCTTTCGAGGAGTTAGAGTTCTTGAAAAACTCTAACTCCTCAATTGTTTAGGGTTGAGATCGACCTTCTAAACGGCGCTGCCATTCTGCATCGATTTGCGCTGATCGATCAATGTCTTGTTCAATCAAATCGCGATCGCTCGAATAGATTACATCGGATTCTTGAATTACATGCTTCGCTGCAAATCCACGCGCATACGCTAGCTTTTGCTGAATCATTGAACTTGCTTGAGCGAGGAAGTTCGCACGAGATTCGCGATCGTGATTTCGGGTCAAAATTTTCTGATTTCGCCCTTTGATCCAGAAATATCGAATCATTGGAATAGTGAGAAATGCGGCACTATAGCCGAGCGAGAGAAAGGCAAGAATTTTAAGCGCACCTCCACTGACGATCGCCGTCAGCACGAGTGCGAGAACCAGCAACGTTACACCCAGCCCGATCGCTAAAGTAATTTGTCCAGAACTCGCCTGACTAAACTGATAAAGCGACTCGCGCAAAAATGCTGGCAACCATTGCCGCTCTTCACGTGCCACCGTTGTTTGAAGCGATGGAAATTGATAGATAAATTGCCCC
Organism: Leptolyngbya sp. UWPOB_LEPTO1; assembly: GCF_017302695.1. Taxonomy (NCBI): domain Bacteria; kingdom Bacillati; phylum Cyanobacteriota; class Cyanophyceae; order Leptolyngbyales; family Leptolyngbyaceae; genus Leptolyngbya; species Leptolyngbya sp. UWPOB_LEPTO1. The sequence goes on from NZ_JAFLCJ010000021.1 coordinate 25,496, forward strand.
TCTGGACTGACTTCAGGACGACCATCAAAGCGCGCCAACACGGGCAGCATGTACTGTTCGTATTCTTGCTCGGATTGCGTCCCCAAATCGTCTAAGTACGGGGCAATTTGCTCTGAAATTACTGCGCCTTGATGAGTCTGGATTGTTGCTGCGATCGCTTGCCAACGTCGATTTTCTAAATCCGCATTCGGGTTGCCATCTCCGAATAAAAAGGAATAAATTGATTCGAGGAAATTTAATTCACTCTTTTCGCGGGTTGGACGACGCTGGTTGTAATCTGGTGTGAAAATCCAGAAGAAATCGGGACTAAACCAGATATTCGGCATGTCGAAACCGCCGCCATTGTTATCATCACGCGAAGAATTTGCTGCGATCGTAATGGCAAGAATTGCTAGAAATGAAGCGAGGATTAACAGAACTAAAACAATCCCGAAGGAAATCCGAATCAGGTAAAACAGAATTCGCCAAATCTTTTCCCAGCGTTCTTGCCATCGCAAGCGCGCATCTTTCTCACGCAGAATACTACGAAAATTTTTCGGAAACTGGTAGACTACATCTCCGGATTCTGCAACTTGCAAATGTCCGCCCGCTTGAGATGCGAGGACAAGCAATCCTTGTTCTGCCAGATTGATGTTTAAGCCTGCTTGCGACGCGACATCCCCAACGGTGGCGCGATAGTTGAGAGATTCGATCGCTTTTAAAATCGCGGCATTTGGTGTGGCTGACATTCGCTGATTTCCCTATGTCGGACTTCTCTTCTCTCAGTATAGATCTTTGAAAAATTGACGGTTTTGAGAACATGAAAGATCTTTCATAAACCGTTCATTTGTCATTCATCCCCGAGTCCGATAGTAGAACCTGTGAGGCAACTGAAACCTTCAACTCACGGGAAACAACGATTTATGAAAAAGTATCTCATTCCTTTGATTGCTCTAGGAATTGGTGGCAGCGCGATCGCATTCAATCTGCTGACTCGTTCTTCTGATTCGATCAGTCAACCGCCGAGTATCATCCAACCTGTTCAGGCTCAATCTCCCACGGCTCAAGATAAACCGATACTCGTTCAAATTCATGCGGATTGGTGTCCCGCGTGCAAAACACTCGCCCCCATTGTGACTTCATTACAACAGCGGTATCAAGGTCGGGCAAATTTTGTGATCTTAGATGTGACCGATCGCGGGAAGACTCAAGCCTCAGAGGCCAAAGCACGGGCACTGGGACTGTCAAACTTCTTTGCTGCGAACAAGTCGCAAACAGCAACGATCGCGCTGATTAATCCAAAAAATGGTCAAGTCATCCAGACATTTCGCAAGAACTTCGACACTCAAGCTTATGTGAAGGCGATCGACAATGCCATCACTCAAGTCCGCCAGCGATGAAATTTCAGAGGTCGGAGTCTTACGGAAACTCCGACCAACATCCTTGAAATGTGGAGAAGAATTTGCCATGACCTTATCGAAAAAACCGTCTCGCCTTGATCGTCTCAAACAATGTGTAACGTCAAGCGCTTTCTTTTACACTGCATTGTTTTTGAGTGCTGTTGGACTCGCACTGATTGCGCCTCACTTTGGCAGCCTCTATGAGTTACTAGGACAGTGGGTTTCTCAAATTGAAAATCCCTATTACCAATGGTTTCAGCAGCAAAATCTGAGTAATGCTTTCGTGTTGATTCCACTTGCATTTTTGGGTGGTTTACTTGCGAGTATTTCACCTTGTGTTCTCTCGCTGCTCCCTGTCAATCTCAGCTATATCGGAACACTCAATATTCATTCACGTCGAGATGCCGCAACGAAAGCAGGACTCTTTACGCTTGGAGTGATCACAGTTTTTAGCTTACTGGGATTGTTCTCGTCATTTGCAACGGCTGTGCTGGTTGATTTTCGAGGATATATCAATATTGCAGTAGGGACGTTGATTTTTCTCATGGGGTGCAGCTTTGCAGGTCTATTTCACTTACCTCTCCCTAAGTTGAATCCATCAGTATCGAGTGCAGGTTCCTATGGCGTAGGAGTAACATTTGCCTTAATTAGCTCGCCTTGCTCTAGTCCTGTCTTGTTTGCAGTCTTAGCAGCAGGAGCCGCAACCGGATCGCAATTCATCAGTACGGTTACGATGGTGAGCTATGCGATCGGTTATACAGCCGTAATTTTCTTTGCAAGTCTCTATACAGGTCTGGTCAAACAGAGCCGCACTTTACTTCAGCATTCTGAATGGGTTGTTCGTCTCGGAAGTGCAGCCTTGATTCTTGCAGGCGGGTTTTATCTGGTGAGCGGAATTCATTGGTTTCTGTAAAAATTGAGGTAAAATCCAAATGTCGCATCATCGACAGGTTGCAATGAAACAGTCTCGAAAGCAGCAGAGCTTTGTTGGTGTGCGATCGCGGATTTTGGCTTGGTACTTTCTACTGACGGCTAGCATTACTTTTGTTTCAGTTTACGCGACGTATAAAATCTTTTGTGACTCGACTCAGAAAGAGCTAGGCGGACAGCTTCAGCGAGACATTCAAGCATTTGAGCAGTCTAGCGTTCAACCTTCCAATCCAGAAGCGCTAACGCAAGCGATTCAAACCTTCTCAAGCCGTCAAGTTTCGACTCCAAACCGTTATCTACTGGTCTTCTCCAAAGGTCAAATTCTCCATACTCCACAATCCGCGCAATTTGTCCAAAACAACCAAGCTGTACTCGATCGCTGGAAGCAACTCCCTGAAAATGCTCCTCAGCAGCTTGATGGTTATCTCGTCTCAGTTATGCGTCCGCTGAATGGGCAACCAGGAAGAATTATTGCGGTGCATGATGCAACGATGCAGTATCACATGGCAGAGCTAACGCTGAGACTTGTCGTGCAAGTGACTTTGGTTGGGCTGATTTTGTTTAGCGCGATCGCGTGGCTCACGGCTGGAAAAATCCTGTCTCCTTTGCGCCAAGTGACAGAAACGGCTCGAAACATCAGCGAAACGGATCTCACTCAACGGCTTTCAGTTCAAGGAAAAGACGAGATTGCTGAACTCACGCTGACGTTTAATCAGATGCTCGATCGACTTCAAGCCGCATTCACAAGCCAGCAAGATTTCATCAAAGACGTAAGCCATGAACTGCGAACGCCGATCACCATCATTCAAGGACATCTAGAATTACTCGGAGACGATCCAGAGGAGCGCCGAGAAACGATCGCGCTTGTCCGAGACGAACTCAAACGGATGAATCGATTTGTCAGTGATTTACTCTTGTTGATGCGAATTGAGCGTCCGAACTTCTTACGAGCAAATCACTATGATGTCGCAACCTTAACAGAAGAAATTTTTGCGAAAGCTGAGGCATTGGCAGATCGAAGCTGGAAACTTGAATCGGTTGGAACAGGAGAAGTTTTCTGCGATCGACAACGCATCACTCAAGCTGTTCTCAATCTCGCTCAGAATGCAAGCCAGTACACGCAAAAAGGCGATGTGATTGCAATTGGTTCTGCAATTGTTGAAGAAACCGTCCGATTTTGGGTCAGAGACACGGGTGAAGGAATTGATCTCGATGATCAAGCTCGAATTTTCGATCGGTTTGCACGCGGGTCAAATAGTGAGCGACGATCTGAAGGGTCAGGTTTGGGATTATCGATCGTACAAGCCATTATCAAAGCTCATCAAGGTCATATCGATCTCTGTAGCCGACTTGGAGAAGGTTCGACGTTTACAATCACATTGCCGTTGCGAGGAACGCATTGATGAATCGAATCTTAATTGCAGAAGATGAATCGCGAATTGCAGCCTTTTTAGAGAAGGGATTTCGAGCAAATGGATTTACTTGCACGATCGCAACCAATGGGCATGAAGCGATCGGTATGGCACACAGTCATGATTTTGACTTACTCATTTTAGACTTAGGACTTCCAGGGAAAAACGGCTGGCAAGTCTTGGAAGAAGTACGAGGTAGAGGTGAACGACTGCGAATCATTGTGCTCACAGCACAGGATGAAGTGGAAGATACAGTCGCAGCCTTAGAAGGTGGCGCGAATGACTATGTGACTAAACCGTTTGAATTTACAGAACTTCTTGCTCGCGTGAAAGTGCAATTGAGAGATAGCGTGATTCTCAAAAGTAAAGCAGGCAAAGAAACAACGTTTCAAGCGGGCGAAATTGTGCTGGATTTGCTCACGCGGCAGGTTTGGCGAGGCAGCACCTTGATCGAAATGTCTTCTAAAGAATTTGCCTTAGCCGAGGTATTTCTCCGTCACCCGATGCAGGTGATGAGTCGGGAACAATTACTCGATCGAGTCTGGGGATACACCTATGATCCCGGATCAAACATTATTGATGCTTACATCAAGCAATTGCGAAAAAAATTGGGAAGTGAAACGATCGAAACCGTTCGAGGAGTCGGCTACCGACTTCGGGTATGAGGATACTTCAGCAGTCGAATCTGTTGGAATCTATCAAGATTGGAGCGCTTGAAAGATGAGCATGTTCATATAAAGCACGATCGCTGCTACCAACACATTTCTGCCTGAGTAACAGCGATCGCAGTGATTGCTAATTTTTCTAGCCCAACCACCCTTTTAACCGTTCTGCAATCTGAGGACGGCGCAACTTGCGCATTGCCTTACTTTGAATTTGGCGCACCCGCTCTCGTGACAAGTTGAACATACCGCCAACTTCTTCAAGCGTGCAAGGCTTACTCGTCGTCAATCCGTAGCGCAAAGAAATAATATCTTTTTCGCGCTCGGTTAAGACATTGCCCAATACCTCCCAAATCTCTTGGCGTAACATCGTTTCACTCATCTGAGATTCGGGTGATTGAGTATCGCCATCTTCGAGTAAGTCCATCAATTCTGTATCTTCGCCTTTCCCCACTCGGTGATTCAGCGATAACGACTGACGACGGACTTGATGTAAATGCTGCAATTGCTCAACGGTCAATTCTAGAGATTGAGCCAGTTCTGCTTCGGTCGGATTGCGATTTAACTCTCGTTTCAGGTCGCGATGTGCTTTCTTCAGCTTATTCAGCTTTTCGACAATGTGAATCGGTAAGCGAATCGTACGAGCATCATTTGCGATCGTTCTGGTGATCCCCTGACGAATCCACCAGTATGCATAGGTCGAAAACTTATATCCCTTATCGGGATCAAACTTTTCTGTTGCGCGGTTGAGTCCCAATGCACCTTCTTGAATCAAATCAAGAAACGGCACGCCGCGATTTAGATACCGTTTCGCGATCGACACGACTAACCGAAGATTCGATCGAATCATCTTCCGTTTCGCTACTCGACTCCGGTGTAAGCGATGATCCAATTGCCGTTCAGTGAGTCCAAAGTGTTCAGCTAATTGAGCCTTGGTAGGAGCATGACCTAATTCTTGATACAGCTTGCGTCGAGCGCTATCGACTTCAACTAAGTACTGTACCCGTCTTGCAAGCTCCACTTCCTCATCCGCTTTCAGGAGTGGATACCGTGCCATTTCTTTAAAGAAAGCTCCCACTGCATCATCGGCAACGGTCTTGTTATAGCCAGAGGAGCGAGCTGATGCGATTTGATCGACCTCATCCTCTGATGAATTTCCAACAGACGTAAGCTCAAGAATATCCGGCTCAATCTCGATCGGGGTGCTGTCTTCTAAGTCAGCTTCTAATTGCAATGAGTCTACTGAATCTAACTCAGCAACGTCCATTGCAAAGTCCATATCCTGAGAGAGGGCTACGGTTGGGGAACTGTTGCTTTGTTCGCTCATAGTGTTATATCAATGAAGTTTTACAGGGGGGCTATTTGAGCTAATTTAAGTGTCAAACTAGACAGAACCTTAAGTCAGCGATCGACAGTTTTGAATGCTATGTTTTTGTTTCAATTTATAAATGACAAAATAATCAACTCCTCCTGAACTTATGACGAATTTCGGCGTTTTATAGAAACTTTTTGGAAACTTTTAGAAATGAGTTGAGATTTGGAGATCAAATCACTCACTTCGTCCACATAGGCTGGCATGATCCCCAGCAATATAGTTCAGCGTGGATGAAGATTCCAGAGATTTAGGATTTCAAATGAATCCCTAGCTGCTATAACAGACTCTCATACCTGTTTCGGTTTACATCTCTACCAATGGTCGGAAAAGCCAGAGCGTTTTTTGTGAATCTATCGTAGGTAGAGTCGTGCGATAGGGCGAGTGATCCTGTAAACTCATCACACGTTAAAATTAGAATTAATGGTTAGTGTATTTGAACTAATAAACTTTCAACTCCTCTGATTATTTAATACCGCGAGTTTGCAAAGCTGCGGATTTTCTTAAGTTTTTCTCTTCATTTGCGATATGTCTGAGTTGCAGTCTGTGGCGGAATTAAAGGCAGAGTATGGGGTGTCACCTGCTTGGGTCGATGTGTTAGTCGATTGTCCAGGGTCGCAAGGAGTCTATACTTATCAGTCGCGTCCGGATTTATTGGTGCAGCCGGGTGACATTTTGAGTGTGCCTTTTGGCGCACAACAGGTCGGTGGGATTGCGGTGCGCGTTGGGAATCAACCGCCGGATTTATTGCCCGAGCAAATTCGATCAATTGATTCGATCGTCAGTGCTGGCTTCTTTCCTGCCTCTTACTGGGCATTGCTCGATCAAGTCGCACGCTACTATCAAACTTCATTAATGCAGGTGGTACGCGTGGCGTTGCCGCCGGGATTATTGGCGCGATCGCAAAGACGCATTCGCTTGATCAAGCCCGATGCCAGTGAAGCCAGTCTGAATAGTGCAGCCCAACAGATTCTCAAACTGCTCAAGTCGAGCAAAACAAAAGATTATTCCTGGCAATTTGTGCAACGGCAAGTCAAAGGCGCGAATCGGGGCTTACAAGACCTGCTCAAGCTGAATTGGGTCGAGAGCTATCTGGAGCCACCTGCCACGATTCGTCCCCAATTGCGGCAAGCGGTGATTTTAGTCTCAACTCAGGGTGAGTTGAGCGATGGCTCCGCCACACAAAGCAGTGTCCGACAACGCGAGATTTTAGAAGTGCTGAAGCGCAATGGCGGTGAAATGTGGCTGACAGATCTGTTGCAGCACTGCCGAACGACTTCACCCACTGTAAAGCGCTTACAAGAGCAGGGCTGTGTGCTGCTTCAGGGGCGAGAAGTGCTGCGAAGTGAACATGCACCGGATGTTGAGCAGGATGCGGCAAAAGTGCTGACGCATCATCAAGCAGAAGTGCTGAAAAAGATTCATACAGTCACAGCATTTGAAAAAATTTTGCTGCATGGGGTTACGGGATCAGGCAAGACTGAGGTTTACTTGCAAGCGATCGCACCACGGCTGCAACGCGGTCAATCTGCTTTAGTCTTAGTCCCTGAGATTGGGTTAACGCCGCAATTGACGGATCGCTTTCGGGCAAGATTTGGCGATCGCGTTTGTGTATATCACAGTGCTTTATCAGATGGCGAAAGGTTCGATACCTGGCGGCAAATGCTCACAGGGTCGCCGCAAGTGGTGATTGGAACGCGATCGGCAGTGTTCGCGCCGTTGCCCAATCTCGGATTAATCGTCTTAGACGAAGAACATGATTCGAGTTTTAAGCAAGATCAACCTGCACCTTGTTACCATGCTCGATCGGTTGCACAATGGCGGGCTGAATTAGAAAACTGTCCCTTAATTCTCGGCTCAGCAACACCTTCGCTAGAGACTTGGTTAGACTCACAATCGTCTACTTATCTATCTTTACCGAAGCGAATCTTAGATCGCCCTTTGCCGAAAATCGACATTGTTGATATGCGGAAAGAATTGCACGATCGCAATCCTTCGATTTTTAGTCGATCGCTACAAGCTCAGTTGAAAAAGCTCAAAGAAAACAATCAAAAAGGCTTGTTATTCATTCATCGTCGTGGGCATAGCACGTTTGTGTCTTGTCGGAGTTGTGGCTATGTGATGGAATGTCCCAATTGTGATGTTTCACTGTCCTATCATCACGTTCACGAAACTGCTCAACCGATTTTAAGATGTCATTATTGTAACTATACTCAGCTTCAACCGCAGCGTTGCCCTAGCTGTAGTTCTTCGTATTTCAAAAACTTTGGCAGTGGGACTCAACGAGTCGTTCAAGAAATCGCCAAACTTTTCCCCGAATTGAAAACAATTCGATTTGATAGTGATACAACTCGCGCAAAAGGAGCGCATCGAGCTTTACTAAGTCAATTTGCTCACGGGGACGCTGATTTACTCGTCGGAACACAGATGCTCACGAAGGGGATTGACTTACCCCAAGTAACTTTGGTTGGGATTATCTCAGCCGATGGGTTACTGAACTTAGCAGATTTTCGAGCCAGTGAGAGAGCTTTTCAAACGTTAGTTCAAGTTGCCGGACGCGCCGGACGCGGAACTGAGCCTGGACGAGTGATTCTTCAAACTTATGCGCCTGAACATCCAGTGATTCAAGCCGTTCAACATCAGCAATATGAGCCTTTTGTTGCCACTGAACTAGAGCAGCGGGCAGCGTTGAACTATCCCCCTTACGGGCGGTTAGTGTTACTCCGCCTGAGTGGATTGAATGAGCAGACTGTCCGAAGTACGGCGGAGCTACTCGCTGATCAGCTTTTACACTCTGAAGATGAAGTATTGGGGCCTGCTCCCGCCACGATCGCAAAAATTAACCAACGATATCGCTGGCAGATTCTTCTCAAACTCACCAGCGATCGCATTCCGAATGTGATGGAACTGAGATCGCAGTGTCCTTCGACGGTGAGTTTAACGATCGATGTCGATCCAATGAATCTCATGTAGCTCAAAGCTGCAACTTGCGATCAACCTCTTGTATACATCGCAAATGCCCAATCCAGAGCGACTAGAAACTAATTCCTGAGTTTTGCTTCTGGCAAAATCAGCATCGCATCGCCAAATGAATAAAACCGATACTGATTGTCGATCGCATCTTGATACACCGATAACAAGCGTTCTCGCCCGATCAAGGCACTAACAAGCATCAGCAAACTCGATTTCGGCAAGTGGAAGTTTGTGATCATGCCATCGACTACACGCCACTGATAGCCCGGATAAATAAATAAATTCGTTTTGCCACAATAGGGTTCAAGTTGACCCGACTGCGAAGCGCCTTCCAGCGATCGTACAACCGTCGTCCCCACGGCAATCACTCGTCCGCCTTTCGCTTTTGTCTCCCGAATCTTCTCTACCGTCTCCGGCGAAACTTCGATCCATTCTCCATGCATCTGATGTTCAGTAATATTTTCAACCTCCACAGGTCGGAAGGTTCCTACCCCAACATGCAGCGTCACAAAAGCCCGATCGATACCCTTTTGTTCTAAGCGCTCTAACAGTTCGGGCGTGAAATGCAATCCCGCAGTCGGCGCAGCTACAGCGCCTAAGCGATCGGCATACACCGTCTGATAGCGATCGGCTTCTGCTTCAGTGTCGTGAATATAAGGCGGCAACGGCACTTCACCAAAATGATCAATCACTTCGAGCAGCGATCGTCCATCCGACACTTCAAACTGTAAAATCCTGCCGCGTGTTTCTGGATCGCTGGCTAAAATTTGGGCATTCAGCTTGATGTCCGTCTGCGATCGAGGGGTAAAGGTAATTTGATTGCCAGGCTTCAGCCTTCGTCCCGGCTTCACCAATGACAACCACTGATTCTGCTGCTGTTCCTCCAACAACAAAATCTCTACCTCAGTTCCAGTCGATTTGTGTCCATGCAGACGAGCCGGAATCACTTGGGTATTATTCAGCACCAGCAAATCGCCGGGTTGCAGAATCTCGACTAGATCATGAAACACTTGATGACAATGTTCCGTCAATGTTTTGAGAACGAGCAATCGCGCGCTATCCCTTGGCTCAGCGGGATTCTGGGCGATGCGGTCTTCGGGTAAATGGTAATCATAAGCCGAGAGGAGTTGATCAGCTTCCACGGTCTCAGTCCTAATTGGTCGTCACAGGTGAGTGGTTAGTATTTTCTGATAATTTTGAGCCTTTAAATATAGAATCCTAAAAATGGGTGAGATTCCCTAGCCAATATCGGGGGCTTTGCCCCTATGTGAAAAGGCGATCCTCAATCAGAATAGAAGAGTAGCATTTGCTGGGTTTGTGTTCTATGGAATATGTCTACTCCCTCGCGAATGCCAGTCTAACTCTGAGAATTGTGGAACATCTGCACAACTCAAAGTCTCTGCCGCTCAGTTTCATAACTGTCATTCATCAGATTGATGGTTGGGTCGTGAGGGTGAAACTGGCTAAATCGCTCGATGAACAAACAGAAGGTGACTTTCAAGCATTCCTGAACGAGTTGGGTATCGTCTGTCACCCCAGCATTCGGATTCAGATGGTGCTCTGGGGCTTAGAGACGGGTCAATCCCCGATCGAGGTCATGCAGCGGTATCAAGTCGCGGTTGTGTCTCATGGCAACCCAGATCGCGAAGAAATTGAAGAATTTCGCAAACAGTTTGTACAAGGCTTAGGCTATTGTCCTGAAACACTAGCTTAGAAAAACGCATCACAGATATAGTCTTGTAGCACGAATTGATTTTTGGTGAGGTGGGGGGAAGTTCTTGGATTTCCCCTTTTTCGTACCAAGGCGACATCAAAGCGACAGGCAAGATGCGCGAGATGCGGATGCTTTAAGAGAAAAAGTTGGGCGGCGGTGATGATTTTGCGCTGTTTAGCAGCCGTAATCGCCAATGCACCATGATTGTCCCAATTGCCGCGACTGCGAGTTTTGACTTCGACAAATGCCACGACTTGGTCTTGCGTTTGCGCAACGAGGTCTAATTCGCCCGATCGACAAGTCCAGTTGCGCGCCAGAATAGTTGCTCCTTGTGTTTGTAGCCAGTCTGCGACAAAGTTTTCGCCGGATGTTCCAATTTCTGATGTCGAATTCTGCTGATCCACAGGTACGATTTTAAAGCAGTTCTCTTTCAACATTCCCTGATTTTTCCGATGAGTTCTAAACGCTTAAAAGGTTTGGTTTGTGCCGTCGTCGTTCTAATTGCGACTTGGGTTGTTTTCGCTACACCCGTGCTCGCGTTAGATTACAACCGAGAATCATTGGTCGGGGCGGATTTTTCCGGTCAAGATTTAACGGATTCGGAATTTACCAAGGCGAATATGCGCGAAAGTAATTTGAGCCACACGAATCTCAAAGGCGTGCGATTTTTTGCGACAAATCTGGAACGGGCAAATCTGGAAGGGGCAGATTTGAGAAATAGTACGTTAGATTCAGCCCGCTTGACGCGCGCGAATTTGACGAATGCAAATTTGGCGGGTGCCTTTGCCTCGAATGCGAAGTTTGAAGGGGCAATTATTGATGGCGCAGATTTTACCGATGTAGAGTTGCGCCCCGACGTGCAGAAGCTGCTGTGCAAGGTTGCACAAGGTACGAATCCGGTGACGGGACGCGAAACGCGCGAGACGCTGTATTGCGATTAGTGAATTGAGAAGTTTGATTGATTCGCTGATCAAACTTCTCTGGGTCAAGCGCAAATTAGACTTTCTGTATGAATCTAAATTGCCTGCCGAATGGAATTCGGGGCTACACAGACAAAACCTGCTTTTGCAGGTTAACAGCCAGAGTTGGAGCAGTCCGCGACGGCGGACTTCGTTTGTCTAGCCACGAATTCTATTCGCAAAGGCATTTGCAGGAAAGCGATTGAGTCAACCGACCTGAGCCGAAACGGGTTCATTCGATCATTTCCGAAGGCTGACCTTTTGAGCCGCACGAGAAACGGACGCGACTTTAGAGGGCGATGGCTCTGCCTCTACTGGCGAGAGAACATTGAGATCAGAATATAACCATTCCTGCTGAAGTTTCTGAATCGCTAATTCTTTTTGCTTTGCTTCAATCTCGATCCAAGGGGCTTGTCGGTAGGAGCTTGGCATTACGGTAATGTAATCGCTGTGACGCTGATCGAGAAAGCTTTCTGCTCCATTCGAGATATGGACAAGCTGCCATTCTGGAACCTCCCACGTCGATCGAGCTGCTTCCAGCATTGCGCCTACGCTTTCGTGCTCATAGCTATCGACTTGCGCATAGATCACATGATGATGGGCATCGAACACGTGCGGAATTTTAGCAGCAGAGCAAATCGAAACCATTTGCTCTGCGCTGTAAGTATACTCGTCGTTTTCGAGCGTGAGTCGGAGTCGAATATTGTCGGGTAAGTTTGCGATCGTATCCAGCAATCGCTCTACACGATCGCCTTTTCCACCATGGATGTTGATCAATGCCCAAGGCGATTTCGGCAGTCCTAACAAATCAAAAACATGCGCATGCATCGTCAAAATTTTGATGCTATTTTCGATGACTTCAGGGCGATCGGAGTTGAGCACAACGAACTGATCGGGATGAAACACTAAGCGGATGCCCAATTGTCGTGACTGATCTCCCACTAAGCTCAGCCCTTCTGCAAACTCATCTAAGATGGCAGATCCGATAGGCTCATCGGCAAAGGGAAATAAGCCAGAGCTTAAACGATAGAGCCGAATATGATGCTCAGCACAGAACTTGATCGCGATCGCTAATCGGTGCAAGTTTTCGGTATAGAGTTCACGTAGAACTTGCTCTTGCTCTGCGAGTTCAAATTGTAAGAATCGCTTACGTGTCATCGTTTTGAATCGCACCGTTTTCGATGCAGAGACACACACTAAACCAAGTTCGGGAGTCATGATGATTGAGGATTGAGATAAACGTAGAAGTTGAGATCTTTAGAATCCAGAGTTCTTTAGGTAACTTTAACGTCTTCTCCTTAATTAAAGATCTCCGATCAACTCGATTTGAGGTCATTCTTTCTTTTTTAATTGCTCGGGTTTATGAATCGCTTCCTTATGGCTCTTAGAAGTTTCAACTAAGTATTCAGGATTTTCTTCTGAAGCCTCAAAGTGGTGATTTTTAAAGTCAGTAGGTTCTGTAATCTTTTCCTTAACTTCGCCCTCGGTTTTACCGCCCGAAGTATTCCACTCAACGTGATCGCCTTTCTTCAATTCCTGACTCATAGCTTTTCTCTCGATGTGCGGTCTAAATTTTATGGATTTATCGCTTGGCTAACCTCTACCCAGAGTTGCGCCTCATTCCTCTCTTGCGACAGTTGGGATCGCTCTGCGAACTCAATTACGCTACTCAAAAAGGAATTCTCGCCATGACCTATCGCTATGATTTATTTGTAATTGGTGCAGGCCCTGGTGGACTATCCGCAGCCAAAAAAGCGGCGAGCTATGGCGCGAAAGTTGCGATCGCGGAATCTGCCCACGTTGGTGGAACCTGTGTAAATCTCGGCTGTATTCCTAAAAAACTCATGGTCTATGCTGCCGATTTTGCAGAGTTCGCACACCTTGCCCAAGAGTATGGCTGGTCACAAGAAACTCCCAAATTTAGCTGGCAACAGTTCAAGCAAATCCGAGATCGTGAACTCGATCGCTTACGCCATGTTTATCAATCTAAGCTCAAAGACAAAGGAGTCGAACTCTTGCAAGGAGCGGCCGCGTTTGTTGATGAACACACGATCAGCGTGGATGATCAAAAATTTACAGCCGATAAAATTCTGATTGCAGTCGGTGGAAAAGCAACAAAGCCTAACATTCCAGGCATCGAACATGCAGTGACTTCAGATGAGATGTTTCATCTTGAGAAACTCCCCAAACGGTTAGCCATTCTAGGTGGCGGCTACATTGGCGTAGAATTCTCTAGTCTGATGCGCGGATTGGGAGTTGAAGTCTTTTTGATGAATCGAGAGTGTTGCATTTTAGAAGGGTTTGACGACACTGTTCGTAATACTGTGAGAAATGAATTAGTCGATCGCGGAATCCATAGCTATTGCAATACAACTGCGGAAAAAATTGAACGAGTTGGAGATAACATTCAAATTCAACTCACCGGAGATCGCTCAGACCTGCTTACGGTAGATACGTTGCTCTGTGCGACCGGACGTATCCCCAATTTAGAACATCTCAATTTGGACACCATAGGAATTGAGCAAGACAATAAAGCGATCGCCGTTGATGAATTGAGCCGCACAAATCTGCCGCATATTTACGCGGTTGGAGACTGCACGAATCGCAAGCAACTCACTCCGGTCGCCCGCGCTGAAGGACGAGCCTTTGCCGAAACTGTGTTTGGCGAGTCACAGATGGCAATCGATTACCATTTGATTCCTTCTGGCGTGTGTTCTCGTCCTGAAGCTGCAACGGTTGGCATGACCGAATCTGAAGCGCAAGAAAAATTTGGCGATCGCATCAAATGTTATCAAACTGAATTCACGCCCTTACTGCGAACCTTAAGTCAAGAAAAGCGTCAGAGCTTAATCAAATTTGTAACTCATGACGATCGCATTCTTGGAATTCACATCGTGGGCGACGATGCGATCGAGATCATTCAAGGATTTGCACTCGCGATGCAGAAAGGACTGACGAAAGCTGAACTCGATCACGCGATCGCGATCCATCCATCGTCTGCTGAAGAATTATTCTCCTGAATTTTCCAATTCAAAATTCAACCTTCAATGCCGTAAGGACGGTTTTCCGATCTGTCTTCTTTTAGCACTCTGTCCCAGTGAGTGCTAAATTTCTAGGTGGAGAACTGAGACATACCTATGGCAAAGATTGTTGTCTTTGATGACGAATCCAGACAGGCGTTAGAACGGGGCGTGAATGCGTTAGCAGATGCAGTGCGCGTCACCCTCGGTCCTCGCGGACGGAACGTGTTACTTGAGAAAAAATTCGGTGCGCCTCAAATCGTCAATGACGGTGTGACGATCGCAAAAGAAATCGAACTTGAAGATCCGCTAGAAAACACAGGCGCATCCTTGATTCGTGAAGTCGCTTCTAAAACGAAGGACTTGGCAGGGGATGGAACAACGACCGCAACGGTTCTCGCTCAAGCGATGATTCGCGAAGGCATGAAAAACGTTGCAGCAGGCACCAATCCGATCAGCTTGCGCCGTGGCATGGAAAAAGCGATCGCGAAACTGGTCACTGAAATCCAAGCGGTCGCAAAACCCGTTGAAGGCAACGAAATTGCACAAGTCGCAACTGTTTCCGCCGGAAATGATGATGAAGTCGGACAAATGATCGCAGCAGCGATGGATAAAGTCGGACGCGACGGTGTGATTACGGTTGAAGAATCGAAATCCTTAGCGACTGAAATGGATATCGTCGAAGGGATGCAAATCGATCGCGGTTATCTCTCTCCTTACTTTGTCACCGACACTGAGCGCTTGATTGCTGAGTATGAGAATGCTGCAATTTTGCTCTGTGATAAGAAAATTGGTTCGATTCAAGAATTAGTTCCAGTTCTCGAAAAAGTTGCCCGTGCTGGTCAACCTCTGTTGATCATCGCAGAAGACGTTGAAGGTGAAGCATTAGCAACGTTGGTGGTCAACCGTCTGCGCGGTGTATTGAATACAGTTGCAATCAAAGCACCTGGATTCGGCGATCGTCGGAAGCAAATGCTGCAAGACATCGCAGTTCTGACCGATGGGCAAGTGATCTCCGAAGAAATCGGTCTGAGCTTAGATGCAGTTTCGGCTGACATGCTCGGAACCGCTAGAAAAATCACGGTCACGAAAGATTCCACCACGATCGTTTCAGATGTCGCCAACAGCGAGAATATTGAGAAGCGCGTCGCTCAATTGCGTCAAGAAGTTGAGCGCAGTGATTCTGACTACGACAGAGAAAAGATCTCTGAGCGGATTGCGAAATTATCCGGTGGTGTTGCAGTGATCAAAGTCGGTGCTGCTACTGAAACTGAGTTAAAAAATCGCAAACTCCGAATTGAAGATGCTTTGAATGCGACAAAAGCCGCAGTCGAAGAAGGAATCGTTCCGGGAGGCGGTGTTTCTCTCGTTCACCTCGCTGGAAAGCTAGTTGAATTGAAATCGACGCTGAATGCTGAAGAGCAAATCGGTGTGGATATTGTGATTCGCTCGCTCGATGCTCCGCTCCGTCAGATTGCTGATAACGCGGGTGCTGAAGGCTCTGTGATTGTTGAGAAAGTCCGCGAAATGAGCTTTAGCCACGGCTACAATGCGCTGACCGACAAGTATGAAGACTTGCTGGCAGCGGGCATTGTTGACCCTGCGAAAGTTGTGCGAACCGCACTTCAAGATGCAGCTTCGATCGCAGGCATGGTGTTGACTACTGAAGCATTGGTCGTTGAAAAACCCGAACCCAAATCTGCTGCTGCGCCTGATATGGGCGGCATGGGCGGCATGGGTGGTATGGGTGGTATGGGCGGCATGGGTGGTATGGGGATGATGTAATTCCCATCGCGCTAAGTGTCGAAAAAGGGGGAGTGGGGCTGCAATGATTGTCCCTACTCCCCCTTTTGCTATCTGTGCAATCTCCTCTTAACTATCTGAGAGTAACAAGGGGAAAAAATGCCCGACTGGACCTTGACCTTTCCCAATTGCTAATGAATATTTCAATGCAGTCGTCACATAGCTCTTAGCAAGGTGAACTGCCGATCGTAGATCTTTCCCCAATGCCAAATTTGCCGCGATCGCTGCCGACAATGTACATCCTGTCCCATGCGTGTGCGGTGTATTCACGACTTGAGTGGTTAAGGTTTCGCACGCATTGCCATCAAACCAAACATCAACTCCTCGCAGTTCTCCACTCATTCCGCCACCTTTGACGAGAACGGACTTTGCTCCCAATTCAAAAATTTTCTCAGAGGCAGCCTGCATGTCCTCTAAGGTGAGAATTTCAAGCCCACTGAGTAATTGAGCCTCGTAGCGATTTGGGGTCAGAATTGCCGCTTGTGGAATCAGGTGCGATCGTAAAACCGCGATCGCAGAATCATCAATCAATTGCGCTCCAGTTCGAGACACCATCACTGGATCAACAACTAAATTAACAATTTTACAAGCGGCAACCTGTTCAGAAACCGTAGCGATGATTTCTTGATTCAGTAACATTCCGGTTTTAGCAGCTTGCACTCCGATATCTTGCACGACAGCCTGAATCTGAGCGGCTACGGCTGCTGAAGGTAAAGCATCAACTCGTGACACACCTAAGGTATTCTGTGCCGTAACGCAAGTAATCGCACTCGCTCCATGCACGCGATGAAAAGCAAACGTGCGGAGATCAGCTTGAATTCCAGCCCCCCCTCCACTATCTGAACCCGCAATAGTTAAGGCGATCGGAATCGAAGTAAGAGTCATGGGACAACTGAAACGAGAGTTTTCTCTATTTTAGTGCGACATGCATTGTTGACGGTGTAATCGGGTCTTCGTCCGATAAACTTCCTCTGCCGCATAGCAGATCGACAGATACTTTGTACCCAGTACCAGCGACACAGCATTTACCATGCGATCGAGTTCTTCCATCAATTGATCGACGCACCAAGGCTCTGAACAATGAATGAGCAACGCATCGAATTTTAGCTCTAATCTACAGCCTACAAGTGTCTGGGCATAAAGTTCATGAAAGCGCTCAAGGCGGAAATCGTCCAATCGTGACAAGTCTTCAGCGGTGAATTTAATACTCATGATGTAATCGTCTTATATGTGTTGCACAGATTGAATCGGATTCGTCCAAGGATCTATACGGTAAGATCTTGGAACTTTATTTTCTTCTGATGACACAATTACGTAAATGTACGGGTTTCCCGATTAATATATTTCGGTGCTTCCAATTCACTTACATTAACCCTGATCTTCTTCCAGAGATTTTCGATGGGGCATCACGTTGCGTAAAAGATCATGTGTCAAAGCTATCCTCCTTTCAGTATTGCATCTGTCATTCTTACGCGAGATGAAATTCTGTAAAGGAGTTGAATATACTGAGTCTGCAAAATGGTAAAGCATCGGCTCGGTAACATTGGTCAGGAATGAAGAGTGATTAAAAGTAGTTAAGTCATTCCTTGCGTCATATTAGAAATCATGATTTTCAAAATCCGCCAATAGGCAGATTTGTCCGTCGATTTATAGAAACGATGCCACACTACTACCTGGAAATACATCAAGAGCCTAGAAAGGGGATTTGAGGAGAAACTGGATGGCAAGTTCTAAGAAATTACAGCGGTTAGCATGGCTCGAAGGCATTCGGATTTTTGCAGCAGTATTGCTGTTGCTTTATCATGCTCAGTTGTTATTTACGAAATATGCTTTTACACCTCAACCAACCGGACTTGCTGCGAATTTGCAACAGATATTTTTAGCGACGCGTCAGATGGGTGATAGTTGGTTGACTCAAGTTTTGAGTTTACCTGTTTGGTTTGGCTATCAATTTGTCGATGTGTTTGTTTTGGTAAGTGGATTCAGCTTGGTGCTATCACTGAAAGGGCAACCGATCGAAGTAGGTAGCTTTCTCAAGCGACGAATATTAAGAATTTTACTACCGTTCTGGACAGTCGCGTGGTTGGCTTACCCAGTACTTTGGACGGTTGGGGAGTTGACGAATAGCTATATTCCTGATGCTTGGCATACATTTGCAGGCATGTCGTTCCCAATTTTGTTTGATTATGGTGGAGAACTGCTTCTTCCCACAAATGGCCCTTGGTGGTTCGTCCCATTGATTATGAGTTTTGCGTTGATTTTCCCAGTGCTTTGGTATCTGATGAATCGATGGGGATCGCGCAATTTGTTGCTGACGACAACTGTGATTACATTGGTGTATCGAGCCTTAGCGGTTTATGTCTTCAAGGGTCATCCCACTTATGCGATCGTCAGTGCATCGGCAGGTTGGCAACCATTTGTGCATTTCATTGCAAAGCTCAGTACTTTCGTTTTAGGAATGGTAGTCGCTCGGCAGTATTCGCAGGGTAAAGGCGCGATCTTTTGGAAGTCTTCTAGAGCATTTTCGATTGGTATAGCAGTTTATGCGATCGGATTTGTCGCTCAGTTTTATCGCTTTGGCTGGATTTTTGATGATTTCTTGCTGGCTATCGGTTTAACGCTCTGTTGCATGGTCGTATTTCGATTTTTCAGCGATCGCTTAAAGTTAGGTGCAATAATGATTTGGCTTGGCATTCATAGCTATAGCTATTTTCTGATTCACAATTTTGTTGTCGATCGCACGTTGAATTTGTATGTGCATCAGCAGTTGCCGCTGTATTATCAAGTTTTACCTTGGATGGTGCTTGGAACATTAGCATTGTCTGTGATTGCAGATCACGTCACGCCTTGGGTTGTAAAGGGTGCGGTTTGGCTTTGGCATTATACAGATGCGAGATTAACGCCGATCGCGAAGATTGGTTGGACTCCGAGAGTCGGAGAGTCCGTGCAATATAAAGGAAAGTCAGGTTGGACAATTCAGAAGGTCGAACGAGTGGTGCATGATAAAGCATTTTATTTGTGTCGGATTTCAGATGGAAGAAAAACGGTGTGGGTCAATCAGAATGATTTGAAACAAGCTGCTGCAGCGCAGCAGGCGAATGTCTAAGTATCGATTACATTTCATCTATCCTTTTCGCATGAACATAGTTACGCTCCAGAGAAAAACTGTGATGGCTACGTCATCGCAGTTTTTTGCATGTTGAGTTATGCTGCTCACCTCGCATCCAGTAAATGGGGTTGAACGAGATCTCAGACAGATATAGTGCAATTTCTAAAGAGAAATACGTAAATTTCCGGTCTAATCCTCATGTTTGGGAGTAATATACGAAACATGGATTAACCTAATGTTTTCAATCTAGGCATTAGACGGAAAAAGTCAGTCTAATTTTCTAATTTAGGATATTATGCCAAATCCAAGTAGCCTAAATCCTCCTGACAGGATAGTATGTCGATCATTCTCGGCGACGTTTAGATTCAGATAATTAGGCTAAGAGAGGCAGTTTTAGAAATCGTTAGACTGCTCATTGCTCGATTGAGGTACAGTTTGAGGCGTATCTTTAGATACTAATGCTCAAGTAATCGGACTTTTTCGGTTGATACGGATAATTTCATTAAGTTTCAGGTAGTCCGGGGGAGAATTGCTAAATGGCTCTTTCTGAAAAGATCATTGAATTAGTTATTGATAAAGTTTTACTTGGTGGCATTGTGCTGGTAGCAGGTTACTGGCTCAACAAACGTTTTGAGGTATTCAAGAACGAAACCAATGAAAAGTATTATCAAAGACAGCTTATTGCTGAATTGGAGAATCAGCAGAAACAACAGATATCTGAGTTAGAGAATCAGCTTGTTGTAGCTCGATACAATGCAGAACTAGAATTTATAGAAAGGCAAATCTCCGAATTCTACTGGCCTATCTATTTAAGATTGGAAAAAGATACTGTAATGTGGAAAAGAATCAAGTCTCTCAGTTCTGAGCAAGATGTTTTACCTGATGCTGCAAGTGAGGCTATAGAGAAAGAATTTATTCTTAAAAATCACCAAGAGATAGTTGAAATTATAGAGACAAAGATCCATTTAGCTGAAAATTCAGCAAATAGCAAAGAGTTAATCGATGAGTTACTCAAGTACATCAAGCATGTTGCAGTTTATAAAACAATTCGTTCTATCAAAGAACTTCAAAACGTTAATCCAATGGATTTAAATGAACCATTCCCGCCAAAGCTTTTTCCATTAATTGAACACAATTTTCGAGAGCTTCAAAGTAGATATGAAAGCCTTAAGAAAGCAAAGGCTAGGGAGCTTCAAAAATGAGTTAGTCACGCAGTCTAACTCGTCAAATGCAGCCGACACTAAGTCACGGTTGCTGGATTTGAGATTGCTTGCTGTCGCTGATTTGAGAGGTTAGCAGTTTTGGTATCTGCAAACAAACCTTCCTTAAAGCTCGACTTTTAACCGGGTACGTGGGACAAACGTTGTAAATAGCATTTAACTTTTGAGCGATTTCAGCGTTAAGTAGTCTGAGAACAATCCAAAATAGAAATAGGAACCCAAATACATAGGGTGTACATGACCTTAAAGACGGAGTGAACGGCGGCGCAATTGTGAACAGTCCATCAGTGGATTGATTCTGCCTCGGAAGTCAATTGAACCGATTGCGGAACGTGGGGTGGGCAGCAATGCTCAATCGCTGCAACAATTTGTCAATCAAAGCCTGTGGGCACCAGAGCAACTTGAAAAGGCTGGAGTTCCGAAGGACTATCACACCTTTCAAGAGAAGTGGCGCAGTCGTCCAAGTCGCGCGATTCCGAGTCAGAGAAATGCTGCTCTTGACTGCCCTAAATCTACTTGCGTGCCCTCGCTGTCAACGTCATGTAAAGATTGTTTATCATGAAAGACTACTTCACGGAGTAGTGCTAAGTAGAGATTCCAGTCATGAAGCATTGAAGAGGTCAGCATATTGCTCATCTTCTCTCAAACCTTGCTCCTCTTTAAGCTTTTATTTAGAAATGCGCTCTTAGCTCGCGAACAGGCAACGAATCGGACGCTGCAAATGTTTATCGAACATACTCCGGCTGCGGTTGCCATGCTCGATCGACAGATGCGCTATATTTCTGCGAGTCGTCGCTGGATGCAGGAATACGCCCCAGACTATACGAATTTGGAGGGGCTTTCTCACGATGACGTGATGACTGATATTGATATTCCCGATCAATGGCGACAGGTGCATCTACGCTGCCTGGCTGGATGTTTCCCGAATTCTACAAGGCAAACTGAGCCTGAACGTGAGTTCAATTCACTTAGCATCGACTATTCGAGCCGCGATCGAGACGGTGCGACTTGCCGCAGAAGCAAAATCAATCATAGTCGAAGCGAATCTAGATGCGGAAGTCGGATACGTTTCGGGCGATTCAACCCGCCTCCAGGTCGTGTGGAATTTGCTGTCTAATGCAGTGAAGTTCACGCCCGCAGGTGGTCGAGTCGAGGTGACACTAGCAGCGACAAACCATCATGCTGAAATTACCGTTCGCGATAACGGTAAAGGGATTCCTGCTCATTTCCTACCCTACGTGTTTGATTATTTTCGACAGGAGGATGGTGCAAGCACTCGGAAATTTGGTGGCTTGGGCTTGGGGCGGGCGATCGTGCGACATCTCGTTGACAATGCCAGTTTCCATCGCTCCCAAGCCATGGATGAAATTGTGGCGCAAGCTGAGTGTGAACTCTGGTATCTACCGCCCTATTCACCAGACTTGAACAAAATCGAGCGATGGTGGTTTGTGCTGAAGAATTGGATGCGGCAACGCTGGGATGAATTTGAGACCTTTCGCGACTGTGTCGATGCCGCTTTTAGAGATAGTCCTAACGTACTTAGGTAGGGCTATATCACTTTAGTAACGGGGAGACGCGATAACTGAGTGTCTCCGTAAGGTTTGCTTGAGAGACCCTCGAAAAATTAAGTAAACCATGATTTCTATACCTGTCATACTAGCTTGAGCAAGTAGATCTTAAATTATGTGGTCCTAGTGACACAGTCTGTATAGCCAGCACCAGTAGGCTTTTGAATGTTCTCCTTGATTGTGTCAAGATCGATGTAGGAGTCAGCAACATTAATCAAGCTATCACTTGTCATTGAGCGCAAGCTGACGACAGCGACACGAACGCCTTGATAAGCAATGGAATTGACAGCATAGGCTAAATCTCCATCACCGCTGACTAAGATAACAGTATCGATGTGGTCTGCCAAAGTTAGCATATCTACCGCAATTTCGACATCCAAGTTCGCTTTTTTGGAACCATCTGGCAATTGAATCAGATCCTTTGTGATCACTCGGTAACCATTACGACGCATCCAAAGCAAAAAACCTTGTTGCTTTTCATTGGTACGATCGACACCTATATAGAAAAAAGCTCGCAGTAGCCGACAGTTCGCAGTGAGTTGACCCAGTAGCTTTGAGTAGTCAATCTCAATTCCAAGCTGTAAAGCAGCATAAAATAAATTTGAACCGTCAACAAAGATCGCAACTCGACCCTGATTTAGACGAGCTTGATCTGATGCATCATTTTGTGGCATTTTAATCGATTTATTTTTATCACCATTTGTCAAATGCTCTGAGGAGCAAGGCTGTTTGAGGAGCGTTGCTGGAATTTCTTCGGGTGTGTGTGTTGTTGGCATCAGAACCTCAGTTTTAGAGAGAACCCCTTCCCCACAAAATGGAGCTAAGAATAAAGCGTTACATCTTCGCCACACTGGTCTGCTAGATAAACTAAAGATTTAAAGCGAAGACTGACGATTTGATCGTAGAAGGGATTTAATTTACAAAGCGGTGGAATCCGAACAAGCGTGTAATCAAACAGTTTGATTTGCCGTTCAAACGGACAACGAGCCGGGATGATTTTGCAGAGCGATCGTGCGGTTTGAGGATTAGAAATTTCGATCGACTCTAGGCGTTGTCGAATCGGGTAGAGGAGAGCGCTCAAGTGAGGAAGAGTTAGGGAGTTCACGGTAGGTCAGGCAGTCAAGCCCTAAAGAAACGATCGTCGGATGCAAAAGAATTATGCTTCCACCTCCGATAGTTTCTAAGTTAGATCTGAAAAGTGCAGAACTCGTGTAGACGAATACTGAAACTTACAGTCATCACGCTTGACTCCAACTAAGTATCTTGGAAATCTGCTCTGGAAGTCTCATTGCCTTAAAAGGTTTCGTAATAATTCCTGCCACATCTAATTCTGCAAATCGGCGTTGTTCTGCCGCTTGCACCTTTGCTGTCATCAAAATGACCGGAATATTTTGAGTCGTTGGGTTCGCTTGAAGGGCCCGAAAAGTTTCAATTCCATCCATTTCAGGCATCATAACATCGAGCAAGATCACGTCTGGTTGCTCACTGGCTGCTTTGGCAAGTCCTTCGTGACCTGAAGAGGCGCTCGATACCTCCCACCCCCCCACCGTCTTCAAAGTGAGTTGAGCCACCGCCCGAATATCGTATTCATCATCAATAATCAAAATATGTTTAGTCGTCATCGAGACTGTCTCCTGCCTTCGATCGAATCATTCGGTTGAGCAGATTAATCACCTGCTGCTCAAATTCTTGTGGCGTAATGCGTCCTTTGGTCAAAAATAGCGTTTGCCCAAGTCTTAACCGTTCCCGTTCGTGATCATTGAGATCGCGAGCCGTATAAATCACCAAGGGCACTCGATAAAGACGATTATGCTGACGCAGCCAGTCTACAACTGCAAAACCATCGTCAGTCGGTAATCCTAAGTCAAGGACGAGCAGATCAGGAAGCACCTGTTGGCTGAGTTGAATCGCATCTCGTCCGGTTTGGGCGTGATAGGTTTCGATTTGATAGCGAGACAATAAAGTGATGAGAACTTGCGCTAAATCCAAATCATCTTCGATAATCAGGACTTTCAAAGGTTGGTTCTGAGTGACTAAAGCTCGATCGAGTGCTTGCCGGAGCACTCTAGGATCTGGCGGTTTTACGACCCAATCACTCACGCCATCATAAGGTGTTTCTCTAGCATCGGGTAGCAGTCCACTCAGAATAATGACAGGAATAGCCTGCGTTTCAGATTGCTGTTTCAAAACTGTCAACGTTTCCCATCCATTCATACCGGGCATCAGCAGATTCAGTAAAATCACATTCGGCTGATGGGCACGTGCCTGTTCTACAGCTTCCTGTCCCGAAGCAACTGTTAGCACCTGATAGCCCTGCCGTTCCAACATCACTCGCACCACTTTGCGAATCGAAGCATCATCATCACAAACTAACACCAGCGGAGTTTGTGATTTGGTATCTAGTGCCGAATCGACTAAGTCGGACATCAAACTTAAATTCTGCGAACTTTCAGAAGCATTAAGAATCGGTAAGGTAAAACAGAAAGTGCTGCCCATTCCTAATGTACTTTCTGCCCAGATTTTTCCTTCATGTTGCTGAAGGATGCTGCGACAGATCGCTAATCCTAATCCAGTACCTCCTCGACGACGTGAATCCGAAGCATCCACTTGTTGAAAGCGCTCAAAGATGGATTCTAGTTTATCGGATGGGATACCACGTCCTTGATCGATGACTTTGATGAGAAGCCAGTTGGCAGAACTTTGCTGATCTTCTCCAGCCTGATTATAGTTGGCTTCTAAAGCCTCATTGGTGATTAATTCTGCGCTCAACCAAATTGTGCTACCAGGAGAGGAGAATTTGATCGCATTGCTGAGTAAGTTTGTTAGGACTTGAATTATTCGGTCGGGGTCAGCCCAAAGACGAACTGTGAGCGGCGCGATCGAGAGCGTGATTTCGGCTTGTTCTGCAATCTCTTGAATGGCTTCTACCGATTGATTGATCAAATCAGCAGCGTCGCAGACTTGTCTAGTCATGACAATTTTGCCAGACTCAATCCGCTCAATATCCAAAATATCGTTAATCAGGCGCACCAATCGATCGGTGTTGTTTGCAGCAATTTGCAGCATTTGTTGCGCGTCTTCGGGCTGATTTTGCAAAACGCCTTCAGCTAAGAGATCCAAAGCAGCGGAAATTGAGGTGAGCGGAGTCCTGAGTTCATGACTCACGATTGAAATAAATTCATCCTTCATGCGCTCAATTTCACGTCGCTCACTGATGTCTTTTACAAAGCAATAGTTACCGTTAAACTGCTGCTGCTGGTCATAGGCTTTTACCATCACAATTTGCTTATCGAGAACGCCGCCATCTTTGCGAATCGCTCTTGCTTCTGTTTCCGCCTTACCATGCTCCAGCATTTGCTGATAGGCAGCCTCTACAACAGCAATATCCTCTGAGTGAACTGTTTGCTGCCATTTCACGCCTAATAGTTCTTCAGGCTGATAGCCTAACATCGCAGCATAGGCGAGATTGATTTGAACATATTGTCCTTGTGTATTTAATCGAGCAATTGCTTCGATCGCACTTTCTAACGCCTTGCTTAAATTCCGAAGTTGCTCTTCAGCCGCTTTTCGCTCGGTGATGTTGCTAGCAATTCCCAAAAATCCTGTAATCTGATCGTCTGCATTCTTGAGCGCGGTGATTGACAATAACACAGGAAAGCGCGAACCATTTTTGCGAATGTAAGTCCACTCATACTCATCGATTACGCCACGACGTGCCTTGGTAATAAATACATCAAATCCTGGCTCGATTCGTTCTCCTAATTCCTGTGACAGCATTTGCGATCGCAGCACAATTTCCTGCCAGTCATGAATCAATAGAGGCGTTGTTTGTCCAATAATTTCTGCGGTTGTATAGCCAAGCCATTGCTCTGCTGTGGTGTTAAAGGTGAGAATCGTGCCATCAACGTTGGTCGAGATGATGCTGTAGTTCGCGCTGTTTAAAATTGCTCGCTGGAATGTCAGTGTCTCGTGTAGCGTTCGCTCTGCTTCTTTCCGTTGATTGATGTTACGAAAGTAGACCGATAACCCATCTTTGGCAGGGTAGGCATAAACCTCAGTCCACTGGTTCAAAGGTGGATAAAATGCTTCAAATCGAACACTAATCTGCTCTGCAATAGCACGCTGATACTCCTGATAGAAAGTTGAATCGATCGTTTCTGGAAACTCATCCCATAAAACTTTCCCCAGCAAGGCTTCTCGCTTTCGTTGCAACAACAACTCTGCCTGCCGATTGAGATAAGTAAATCGCCAATCGTGATCTAACGCAAAAAAAGCATCAGTAATACTCTCTAAGATATCTGTAATCTGATTGCGGGCAGCCTGCTCTTGAGCAAGAAGCTGGATGCGAGTTTGCTCTGCTTGCTGCAATTCGGTTGTTGTTTGTTCCACCCTAACCAAATTACGTCGTAACTCTAGTTGAGAAATGACCTGACGACTCAAGGCTTGTAAGGCTTGAATCTGATCAGAATTGAGCTGCCGAGGAATGCGATCGATAACACAAAGCGTTCCCAGGGAATAGCCATCTGAAGTAATGAGCGGTGCGCCTGCATAAAATCGGATATGAGGCTCACTTGTTACAAGAGGATTCGTCGCAAATCGATCGTCTTGGAGCGTATCTGAAACAATCAACACATCGCTAGGCTGCAAGATAGCATGGGCACAGAATGCAACATCACGAGGCGTTTCTGTAGCCTCCAACCCAAATTTAGATTTGAACCACTGACGACAATCATCAATTAGACTAATTAAAGCAATTGGCGTACCACAGATAAATGCTGCTAGCTGAGTCAAATCATCAAATGCAGCTTCAGAAATAGTATCTAGAACGTTGTATTGTTGGAGGGCATTCAGCCTATCAGATTCGTTATCTGGTAATGGCGCTTTCATTGTGGATGCTCCTCAGAGCGCGTCACATTCTCAGCCTCATTTAAGCTAGAGCGGGCGGCTTGGTATAACAACTGAAGATCCGCACCCTCTTGAGGATACTGAACAACTTTTAGTTTTAGGCTGACGTGCAACGAAGTTCCACCCACCTCCACCTTAAACTGCTGCCAGGATTGCTGAAAATCAAAAACACGTTGACTTCCATCCGTTTTAGTCATACCAGGCATACCGATAACAAATTCTGTCCCACCCCAACGACCGACAACATCTTCATTGCAGAACGATCGCCGCAATAATTCCCCGAAGCGTGCTAACACTTCGTCTCCGACTGCATGACCATACTGCTGATTGATGTTCTTTAGATTAGCTAACTCTATCAGCGCTAAACAAAATGGCTGCTGGCACTGATCACACCACTCAAGTAACTGAGTTAATGCTGTGGTAGATTTGCGGCGATTTGCGATGCCCGTTAGCGCATCAATCTCTGCTAAGCTCTTGAGGAAATGAGCGCGCTCTAATCGATTAAAGATCCGTGTTACTAACTCTGGTCCAATGATCGGCTTGCTCACATAATCATCTGCGCCCACAGCAAAGACTTGATGCATGGTTTCAGCATCCGTATGAGCTGTGAGAAATAGAATCGGCAGATTACTCCAGCGCGAATCATTGCGAACAACCTGACAGAGTTCGATTCCGCTAATGTGTGGCATTTCAATGTCCAGAATCAGCAGATCAGGCGGATTCGCTTCCAGAACATCTAGAAATGAAAGTGGATTGTCGAGGACCGAAACATGAAGCCCCCAGGGAATGAGTAACCGCTGAAGTGCCACTAATACTTGCGCATCATCATCTACAACCAGTACCCTGGCTTGCCTTGGACGGGCATGTTGCAGCGCTTGATTGACTGCTTCTAAGACTTGAGGTGCAGTGACAGGCTGTTGAAGCCAACGTCCACCTAACCGGGCGATCCTGACTCGATCGATTAATTTATCTTGCTGGGTCAAGACTAATGTAGGCACTGGTGGCGTACAAGCACTGAGTTCGGACAACAACATGAAATTATTTGCGCTAGCAGTAACAGCAAAATCAAGGAGTACAACATCGGGATGCGTTTCAGAAATCTGCTCTCTAGCAGTAACGGGATTGGCAATGACCTGAACTCGTAAACCCCAACTAGGCGATGCTTCCTGTAATTGTGCGGTGAGGGTTGAATTTGAGCTGACAATCAGTAGCCAAGGACGTTGATCAATTGGTTCACTAACTGAAGTGCCTGTTTGCTGCTCATTCGTTAAATGCTCAGCATCCAAGTGTTCTAGCTCCTGACGCAAAGCAGTGATAAGTTTAGAGAGTTGCTGCATCTCGTGATGAGTCAGCGATCGCCCTTTTTGGAAAAGCGGTTCAATTTCTTGGGCTAATCGAGAGCCTTGATCTGCGCCAAACATACCCAGCGACCCTGCCAACTTATGGATCTCCTGTTCAGCTTGCTGCCGCAATTCTGGATTCAGTTTGTTTTGTAGCAACAGCGCTGCTGCCTGCTCAACAGTTGCAATTCGATGGGCAACAGTCTCTTTAACCTCATTCCAGATGCTGTTCATCCCAGCAGTAGTGGTTTGTGTTGCGATCGTCGGTGCGCTTTCGTCTTCGCTTTTTGTCTCTTTGTTCCTTTGTTTCTTGCCTTCTCTCTGATTTTCCTCTGGAGATCTGAGCCGATAGCCAATAGCATAAACAGTTTCGATCGGATCACCTAGAAGTCCTGCTGTTTTCAGTTTTTGCCGTAGTCCTTTGATATGGGAGCGGATAGTATCCTCGCTTGGGGTTTCCTCAAATGACCAAACGTGATCAATCAGTGCACCCGTATTAAAGATGCGATGTGGGTTGCGGAGAAATAACTCTAGCAGACTGTATTCTTTTGGCGTTAAGCGCGCGATTTTACCATTACAGCTCACTTCGCAGGTACTGGGATCAAGCTCTAAATTTCGCCATTTCAGCAAGGGAGGTAATGCAGCGCCGCCTCGTCTAAGTAAAGCCCGAATACGTGCCAACAACTCCTGCAAATTAAATGGTTTAGGCACGTAGTCATCTGCCCCAGCATCTAACCCCGTCACTTTGTTCGTGCTAGCATTTTGAGCCGTTAATAAAAGAATGGGAGTCTGATTTCCTTGTGACCGTAGTTTTCGACATAAATTAATGCCGTCCAATTTTGGTAATACTACATCTAGCAAAACTAAGTCATAGGTAAAGGATTCCAATAGTGACCATCTAACCTGCCCATCAGTTGCAACATCTACGACATAGTGTTGATCAGTCAAAGCCTTGACAAGCGGTTCAGAAATTAGCGAATCGTCCTCTATGAGTAGAATTTTCATAACTCGCTAGCCGCAACAATAGAACAGGAATTCTGACAGATACAGCCTTCCTACGCTAAGGCTAACCCGAATCAAACCTTGTTATCTTATAGATTTGTTGAGCATTGTCGGACGCATAGATTCAGTCGAGCAATGAGGGTGTGTCGCAAAAAAAGAGTCGTTGTCCTATTGCCGTGAATTATGCCAAGATCAAGCACCTCCTGCTGATGAAGATGCAAAACTGACCCTGCGAAAATAACATCGAAACCTCCCTATGCCTCATAACGCCGAAAAGCAGAATAGATTCGGGTGTAATGAATTTCCGGTCGTCTTTCTTGGGGTTTCTCAAAAAAAACTTGAGCCATTTTAGATAGAAACGGTAGAAGCTCAGACCATCAGGAGCTTTTAGACAAATTCATCAACACGGAAAAACCCGCAACCCGTTGATTGCGCAGGACATAGGGGCTTGCTCAGAACTAGATTGCTTTGATTGTAGGGCCAAGCCGAGTCAATGAATGAGAGCGAAGCATTAAGATAGATGAAACCTGCTATTATTTTTGCCAAGCCTGATGTCTAATTCACTCGACCCTACCGAAGATGCAGAACTCGTCCAAGCTGTTCAGGAAAGTCTACAGCAGATGTCGATCGAGCTTGAACATCCACAGGATGCAGAAGCGATTCAACAGCTCTATCAAAAAGCGCAAGCACTGCTTAGTCATCTTACTCCTGACCCATTGACAGTCGCGCGCGTGACGGGTGTATTGTTGGTCTATCAACTGCCAGGGACAGATCCGGAAGAGGTGAAATGGTTTGAGGGTGAGCTGCAGAATTCTTTAGATCTAGAATCGATCGAAGAACTAGTCGATTCAATCTTCCGTCCTGATGCGTTGTAGTCCTGAAGGACTGGCAACGCAGAGAGCGCTTCTGCCAGCAAGATGGGATCACCAAAGTTAAATAGCTGTGCATTCGTTCAATCTGCTGAGACGTTGGCATCGTTGCTGATTCAGCATGTTGAACTGTGGCTTGGAGCGCATCTTGCCAAGCTTCAATCTAGATCGATTTAGGTGGAAGACTAGGAGCGGCTGCATCGCTTCCGTCAGTTCATTCAAAGGGCGGTAATTACGGCAATAGAAAAATTAGAAAGCGTTTTACACTTCGTTACATTAGAGAAGACAGAACCCAGGGCGATCAAAATCGTCTGCTACATCGGAGGTACCCGATATGAATAACATTCGTGTCGGCAGTTTGTTTGGAATTCCTTTCTATGTCAACCCATCCTGGTTTTTAGTGTTGGGCTTAGTCACTTTTAGCTATGGCTCAGGACTGGCAGCCCAATTTCCCAATTTGCCTTCTGGGCTGTCTTGGGGATTAGGATTGCTCACAGCACTGCTATTGTTTGGCTCTGTGCTGGCTCATGAACTCGGGCACAGCTTTGTGGCGCTGAAGCAGGGTGTGGGTGTCAAATCGATCACGTTGTTTCTATTCGGGGGATTAGCGAGCTTAGACAAAGAGTCGCAAACTCCCGCTGAGGCATTTCAAGTTGCGATCGCAGGACCTTTAGTCAGTCTGCTCATCGCTGGCTTGGCAACCCTTTTGGCAGTCGGTACGGGTATTTCTGGAGCCGCGGCAGCGATCTTAGGCGTGTTGGTCTCGGTTAACTTAGCGTTAGCGCTCTTTAATCTGATTCCAGGTTTGCCGCTTGATGGCGGCAACATTCTGAAAGCTTTGGTCTGGAAAGTAACAGGCAACCCTTACAAGGGGATGAAGGTTGCGGGTCGGGTCGGTCAACTGATTGGTTGGTTAGCGATCGCATCGGGACTGCTGCCCTTGGTTGTTTTTGGCGGTGGGCTGAACTTCTGGAATATCTTAATTGGCTGGTTCTTGCTTCAGAATGCTGGTCAAGCTGCCCAGTATGGCGTGGTTTTAGATCAGTTATCAGGGCTGACGGCATCGGATGCTGTTAGCACAAATAGCCCAGTTGTCACTGCTTCGTCAACGTTGCGAGAGTTTGCTGATCAGCGGATTCTGGATCAGCGGGCATGGCAGAAGTTTTTAGTCACGAATGTAGAGGAACAACTCATCGGTACGCTTGCGATCGAGGATCTGAGAGCCATTCCAAGTGAACGATGGTCTGAAACTTTAGTGCAATCCCTTGTAAAACCGCTTGACCCATCTCTCATGGTACAGAGCGATCGTCCTCTGTCGGAAGTAGTCACTTTGCTAGAAGAACGCAAGTTAACCGCACTCTCTGTTGTCCAAGAGAACAACGTCCTAGTGGGCTTGCTCGAAAAAACTGCCATTGTGAATCTGCTCCAGAATCGCGCACAAGCTACTCCGGCTTAGACCTAGCTTGAAACGGATGGGTTACGTGATTGTTGACCCGCATGGATAGCAGGACTGAAATCAATCACAGTGACTCGAGTAGAAACTTCAGGGAAGTGGGCAACTGCTTCCTTGAAGTTTTTTATTCTGCTTTGGCTTGACTTTGGCTGATTTAATCAGGCATCTCCTCAATATTGCGTGGCTCTCTCTTTGGCTGTTGGTTCATTTCATGGCGATAATCACTAGAAGCCTCATAGACCTCTCTGCGAAGGCGCTGAATTGCACCGAGCGGCTGATGCGCTGCAATGGTATGCCAGGCATTGAAGGACAGTACATCGTCCACATACACCTGACGGGCTGGACTATAGGCTTCCTGCATCCCAATTGTGATTTTAGCGATCGCTTGATAAGGGCTGTCCTGCTCCGACCAACGAACTGAAGCATCTTCGATCGGCATCGTTTCTAGATTGGTACAAAGTTGGACACGCAATTCATATTCAGCCGACTGCCTCTGGAAAAACTCTACAATCAAATCGCGTAGAGTAGAAGCATTCTGCGTCTCAATTCGTTTACCTTGGAGCGGCTGAAGACTTGTGGATATGGGAACTGCACTGAACTTGGCAATGTAATCTCCATAGCGCAAAGCAGCAGAAGTATAGTACGTTTCTCCTAAGATATGAGTCTCTGGTTGCGTAATCCCTAGCGCAGTCGGATAGAGATTGATGCCGACTTTCTGAGTGACTGCATTCACGGTGCGGGCAGTTATCCCCAATAGTTGTTGCGCCTCTTCTGGGGCACTGACCACTACTTTTTCCTGAAGCAACTGTTCAGGAAGAAAGCGAGCAAGATTCCCGGATGGAAAAATCGGACTGTTAATCATTAGAAAATCTTGAGTGACTGCATCAGGTTCAGTAGAGAGAAGCTTCGGTTCTTCTACACCAATGACCTTAATTGCCATGCCACGAAAGGTCGAAAGACTATCCGGCAGAATATCACCCGGAACACTTGAGAAACGAATCATCACTGGATAAGTGCGAGGTTCGCGAAACAGCCCTTGGGCAAGATGAGTGGGTAAGTTGTCGTAAATTCGCAGTTCTCCCTTCAGTCCGCCATGACTTTTCGCATGAGCACCGCGCATCGCATGACGATGTTTGTCGAACACCTTTTGTCCTTGCCGAGCAACGGAGTCTAGAATTTGGCGGATCAGTCTATCTTCATCCGGTTGCTTGACTTCTACATTGGGGGAGTAGCGAACGTATTGATTTGAGTTGAGCATTCAGCAAGGAGCCTGAGGGCGAATTCAAATGGTTATCGTTTAATCATTCGTACCTAGGTTCATTTTCTTCATCCTCCTTGTGTTAGAAGTTGACGATTCGCGATCGCGGGTCATTTAGTGAACCACAAGCCACCCATAAGTCAAAACACCCAATCCCAAAACGCCAACGATCGTCTCTCGCTGCTCCTCCCACAAACGACGCACTCTACTGAAGAAATCGCTAAACGCTGCTCGTCGCGATTGCCCTAACTCGGTCATCAAGCCTTTAACTTTGGCATCAACTTCTTCTAGCGTGACTTCCCCTCGTTGGTAAGCGGCTTCGAGTTCATTCAGTTTGTGCCAGTACTCATGGGTGGCTTCTAACAAATTCGGAGTCATAGGATAAAAGGTGCTGATATAAACTTTTGTGAAGCTTAACGCACTTAATTCAGCAACTTGATCTGTAGTTGGACAGAACTGTTGTGGTCGATCGGTAGAACTGAGATTACTGAGACAGTGAAGAGTTACGAAGCAGCGAAGAAACGGAACACTTTCATCCAAAGCAACACGAACTGAGTGCAAAATGCTACCGAGAACAGCTTCAGCCTGGTCTTATTCGCCGTTCAATTGAGCAGTCCCCATGCTGATCGGTGAAGACAATTGAAACTCAACTGCTGCTTACGACCAAGGACTGCCCAATCACTTCTACTCCCCACTCTCCACTTGAATCCCCTCTCTCATTCAACCTTTGACACAAACCACCTGCTTCAGCGTCGCAACGATCTCGACAAGATCGCTCTGATTTGCCATCACCTGCTCGATCGGCTTGTATGCCCCTGGAATTTCATCCAGCACGCCAGCATCCTTGCGACATTCGACTCCCGCCGTTTGAGCGATTAAGTCATCTAGAGTAAACGCCGTCTTTGCTTTGTTTCTTGACATTAACCGCCCTGCACCGTGAGAGCAGGAGCAATAGCTGTGAGCATTGCCCTTTCCTTTCACGATAAACGACTTCGCTCCCATGCTGCCTGGAATAATGCCGTAATCGGTTTCGCGAGCACGGACTGCGCCTTTGCGAGTCACATATACTTCTTCACCGAAGTGTAGTTCTCGTTCGGCATAGTTGTGGTGACAATTTACCTCCAGCAAGGGCTTCATGGGCTTACCACCCGCTAAATGTCGATCGACAATCCGCTGGAATCGCAGCAGCATAACTTTCCGGTTGTAAAGCGCATACCCCTGTGCCCACTGTAAATCATGCCAATAAGCAGCGAACTCAGCGGTGCCGCGAACAAAGTAAGCTAAATCTGGATCAGGAAGCTTCTCCCCTGCTAGCTTTGCTAGTCCTTTTGCAGTATCAATATGCCGCTGTGCTAGCGCATTCCCAATATGCCGCGAACCAGAATGCAGCATCAGCCACACTTGTTCCTCAGCATCCAGGCAAACCTCGATAAAGTGGTTTCCTCCACCTAGCGAACCCATTTGCTTGAGGGCTTTGCTTTCAAGGTTCTCGACGCCAGGGTGAAGCTGCTTGAACTGTTGCCAGCCTTGCCAGTTGAGAACAGTCTTTTCAATTTCTTTGTTCTCGTTGAATCCAGTTGGGATTGCTGCTTCGATGTCGAGACGAATCTGTTTGAGCTTTCCTTCTAGCTGGGTGGCATTGTATGGAGTTTTAATTGCTGCCATACCGCAACCAATGTCTACCCCGATCGCGGCTGGGATAATTGCATCTTGGGTTGCCACAACCGATCCAACCAAGGCACCCTTGCCCAAATGCACATCAGGCATCAGCGCAACATGTTTGAACACAAATGGGAGAGCGGCAACATTTCGAGCCATTTGTGCTTCGGTGTGTCCTAACTCATGACCTGCCCAGGAGAGCACCGGAGCGCGAGTTGATAAAGTAAGAGCTTCGTAAGGCATCGTGTTGTCTCCTAAGCGTTGTCGTCTTGAACACAATCTGATCACTGCGATCGATGAGCAAAACTGAAGGAAAGATGTGGGAAATTTTCCCAATATTGTCTCCAGCCATTCATCGGCTTGAAAGCCTCGAAGCGTCACATGCTAGTCACAGCAAAGCGTCCCACACCTTTACATATCGATTTCAATTGAGATTGTTGATTTTAGCTGAGATTGTGTTATTTACATACTACAATATACTACAAGTTAAATCAAGGGGTTCCCCTGTAGCAAAGTTGATTGAGTTCAGCTACCGTCCTGTCTGTCGCTAGGTTTGAAATATCAATCAAATTCGATGCGCAATCGAATGGTCTGGGTGCAAGTTGGATCGCACTCAAAAACCGCTCTGGAGTAAGCTGACGGTCACTTTACTTCAGAGCGGTTTGCTCAGAGATCGCGGTTTGAGGAATTGAGATAGATTTGGGGTAGAGGGGTGATCAGATCGCCAGAATCCTTGCAGGATACTCTGCATTCTAATCCCGGACAAAATGACCTCAGAACCAATCCACTGACCCAAGGGACTTACTGGTCTGCTGGTTGACGCATATCATTTTATGTGGGGTGGTGGGAGTTGTCCTGTTTGCCATTGTGTTTAGCTAAGCTTCGGAGCGCTCCACCAACGCTGCGAGAGCGAGGAGATTGCTTTTGTCCAGCCGGCCATCCTTCGCGCTGCTGAGTGCGATCGCCATCTGTTTCCTCGGTCTGATCATGGAACAAAATTTGCTGGGTGGGAAAAGGTAAATCAATGCCGTTTGCAGTTAATTTGTGCTTGATTGCGGTGAGAACCTGATCTCGCGATCGCAGATCATCAATCCGGCGGGGTGGCTTAATCCACCAGCGCACTCGAATATCGACAGTGCTTTCTGCGAGTTCCATAACTAATACATCGGGAGCCGGATCCTGTAAGACTTCCGCAATCTCATCGAGTGCTTCGTAGATTAGACGTTTCGCGTATTCAATGTCGTCTCCATAGCCGATGCCGACATCATATTCCATGCGGCGAGTGTCAAAGGCAGTATTGACCGTGACTGAATTGGTAAAGAGTTCTGAATTCGGAATCACAATGCGGCGATTATCGTAAGTTCTAATCGTCGTTGCACGAGTTTCGATGTTTTCAACAGTTCCTTCAAAGTTTTTGAAAACGATCTGATCTCCAATCCGAAAGGGTTCCGTTAATAGAATAAGAATTCCTGCCAAAAAGTTTTGTAAGATATCGCGAAACGCAAAGCCGATTGCAACCCCACTGATTCCAAGTAATTGAACTAAGTCACCAGCTTGAAACGATGGAATGACGATCGACAACGCGACAAATAATCCAATCAGAATAATCGTTCCTTGTGCTAAGCGCCCTAACACTAATCCGAGGTTGCGGGCATGTCGTCGATTTCCGGTCGCACGTCGGACGATCTGCTTAACTGATCTTGCAATAAAAAAGAAAATAAAAAAGACAATAACTGCGAATATTAAGCTGGGAAACAAGGCAATAGAGCCACGCACCATTGCCTCAAGCTGTTTCCACAGTGCTGATAGCTCAAAATTCATAACCGTTTTTTATGCACGACAACTTGAATATGAATTTTAGAAAAGTAGCGGAAAAATAACCTCTGTCTCTAGGAGTGCGCTTATTGGGTTTTGGGTGCTTCTAAAACAGTCACACTGACAAGGGGGGTCACATTGAATCTTTGAGTGAGCAGACGAGTTTGAATAGTTTGAGTTAAGCGATCGCGAATCTGCTGGCTAGAAAGTGTGCTTTCAGGTTGACGTTGAACATAGACCTCAGCTAATAGGGAGTTTTGTCCTGGGATCTCTGAGCGGGTAAAGCGCACGTTCGCTTCGACTAATTGTGCAAATTCGGTCTGCTCAACGGCTTGTTGCACTTCTGCATTGGCACGCTGAGCGCGACTAGACCGTTCAAACTCAGGTGAATTCCAGAACTGCAAGGTTGCAATTGCAGCGAGTGAAACCAGAGAAATACCGAGTGCGATCGGAAAAACTTGTTGATTGCCACGCGAATAGCGGCTTCCTTGCGAGGTCAGTCCATACGCTCGAAAAATCAACGTCGCTGATACATGAATGCCAAATAGCTGCAAGACAAGTAAAAACAATCCACTCATGGTCATATCCCATCGTCCAATCGCGCTTGCCATTCCGACAATTCCCGCTGGTGGTGCAAGCGATGCCGCCACTAACATTCCGGCGGCGGCTCCAGAGACTAAGCTACTTCGCTCCGACTGCACTAAGTTTAATGCTCCTGCTGCTCCTGCTGCTAAAGGGATCAAGACC
This sequence comes from Leptolyngbya sp. UWPOB_LEPTO1, assembly GCF_017302695.1. NCBI lineage: Bacteria > Bacillati > Cyanobacteriota > Cyanophyceae > Leptolyngbyales > Leptolyngbyaceae > Leptolyngbya > Leptolyngbya sp. UWPOB_LEPTO1. The sequence continues at coordinate 62,665 of NZ_JAFLCJ010000021.1, forward strand.
GCTACGGTTGAAATCTGACTGTTCTCTACCATGAGAGGCGTTGAGATCTGCTGTTGAAGAAGCAAGCTTAATAGAAATGCGATCGCGATTGTCACCATTAACGCTGTAACATACCGAAGAATACTGCGTTCCAAAAGTTGTAAATCTCCGCGTGCAGTTGCGATCGCACTATTCATAGCGGGACCTGCAAAGGGTGCAATCAGCATTGCAGCAACCAGAAGATAGCTTGTATTCGTATACAGTCCAATCCACACGACTACTCCTGCCACCGCAGCATAGGCGAGAAAGCTGCGCCAAGATCCGACACTCTGCAATCCTGATAAGAAGATTTCGATCGGGCTACGCGCTCTGACATTTTTGACTTGTTGCGCAGCTTCAGACGCAGGGGGACGTAGAGCAATGATCCCGGATGGCAGCAAGGTAATATGAACCTCTGGTAGATCTTCGAGCTTAGCAAGCAAATCTTCAACTTGTCGATTAGAAACATGAACGATGACAAGATCAATGTTTCGGTCTGCGCTTTGAGCTTCAATTTTTGCAAGATTCACTGCATCACAAGACTCTGCGATCTGTAGAACTGCTTTTCCTTGCCCTTGCGGTACTTGGATGATCAGTTGACGCATGGTTGCTCTCCTCGAACTGTTTGTTGAGTCTACTCAGACTTGAGCTAGATGACGACTTCCAAAGGAGAGAGGATCATCGAGCAATTTCTAGAGTTGCCAGCGTAGCAAAAGCGCAAGTTGACCGATCATTTTTTGCCACCAGGGTCGTTTTCTCCAGCTTGATAGTTCAATGCGATCGCTCTTGCTAAACGCATCTGTAAAAAATTGTTCAACAGTCGGAGCAAAGTCTGGAGCAAACCAGGCAAGATTCAGTTCATCATTGTGAAAAAAGCTCCGAGGATCAAAGTTTGCACTGCCAAAGTTAATCCAATCTTGATCAACAAGCATCAACTTAGCGTGCATCATGCTCGGTTGATACTCATAAACTGCAATGTCAGCTCTTAAGAGCGCGTGATAGCGCTCACGAACTGCATAGTAAACAGGTGGCTTATCATTGTGGACACCAGTCGTCACGATCTGCACATCTACACCCCGCTTTTTAGCCGCAATGATTGCATTACGAGTATTGCGCTCCAAAATAAAGTAGGGACTCGCAATCCAAATTCGGTGCTGTGCCGCTTGTAGACCAAACCAAATGAGCGCGTTGATCAGTGACAACTTACTATCGGCATCACTGGCAATCACTAACATTGGCTTTGCCGCCCGTGAGGCTTGCTGTACAGGTAAATGCTCTATCATGGCTTGACCTCCTGCATAGAGCCAGTGACGCAGGAAAATGCTCATGAGGACAGAGACGATCGTACTTTCTAGCTGAATTTCGCCGTCGAGCCAGGGTGCTCGATCGCCAATTTTAGGATTGCCGTCCCAATCATCGGATACGCCCATTCCTCCAATCAAGGCGATCGTTCCATCAATAATCAGCAGTTTACGATGAGTCCGGCTCAAGTATTGCAGCGGAACTTTGAGCCTAGGAGGATGAAAAAAACGAACCTCAACCCCCGCTCCTCGAAGCTGTTTCCAATACGAAGCAGGGATCTGAGCGGTGCCAACGTGATCGACTAAAACTTGGACTTTCACCCCACATCTCGATCGCTCAATCAATGCCTGAGCAAACTGATCGGCACGATACCCTGGAGTCATGAAAAAAGTCTCAAACTGAATCAAGTGCTGTGCTTTTTGGATTGCTTCTAGTCGCGCTGCATAAATCTGGTCTGGCTGTGACCAAAACTGAGTGAGCCGCGCTTGTGTCGCGATCGACTTGGAGAAGCCGACTAACATCGGCAGAAAATTTGGACTATCGAGTGCGATGCGACGATCAAAGCGATAACAGATTTGCGGCTCGAAAACGCCGCGAAGATAGAGAATCATCCAGACGACGATCGCAGCGGCAAAGAGAAGAAAAAAGGTTGTCCAAGTCATGGCTTCTAGGAGAACGTGCCGGGTGTTGTTCAATCTATCAGTCGGGTACGATCGCTAGAGTCCTTCATCGGATAGAACTTTCCTTGAACGGAGTGAAACGACTTACCTAAGCTTTTAGAGCACTGCAACTCTGGTTTTCCGTCTTTCGAGTTCTTTTCCAGTTTGTTAGGCTGAAAGCAGTCTGAATTTGGTGAAGAGCGTGTCCCAGATCCCGTTTTTGTCAGAACCTCTAAGTGTGGAAACCGTTGAAATCGAAGTTTCTGGACTACCCAATCGCTTAAATGGCATTAAAGTAGTTCAGCTTTCTGATTTTCATTACGATGGCTTGCTGTTGTCTGATGAATTGTTGAACCAAGCGATCGAGACCGCGAATTGTCTTGAACCGGATCTCATCGTTCTTACGGGCGATTATGTTACGCATACCCCGAAACCTATTGATCAACTTGCTCGACATCTCCGCCGATTACAGAGTCGATCGGGTATTTATGCCGTGTTAGGCAATCATGATCTGGAACTCCCTGAATCAAAAATTAAGATTAGTCGCGCCTTAACCGATGCCGGAATTCAAGTTCTTTGGAATCAGATTGCTTATCCGTTTGGGGAAGACTTCGCGATCGTTGGCTTACCCGATTTCTGGTCGTCTGACTTTGCTCCTGCTTCTGTGTTTGAGACTCTAAATCCAACGGTTCCTCGTCTAGTGCTCTCTCACAATCCTGACAGTGCAGTGCCTCTGAGCCAGTGGCGCGTCGATTTGCAGCTTTCTGGACATACGCATGGTGGACAAATTGCAATTCCAGGAGTGGGAGCCGTTCCCACTTGGATTCAGGCTTCACGCGATCGCATTCCCGAGCCATTATGGAAGTGGGTGCCGTTCCTGGATTTAAAATGGCCCAAAGTTGTACAGCATTGGCAATGGGCACAAGGTCTGCATTCGGTGGGTGAGAATCGGCTCTATGTCAATCGAGGATTAGGAACCTTTCCACCGGGACGGTGGTACTGTCCTCCAGAAGTCACTGTGTTTTCCTTGAGTCGCATTGACTAGAGGTTGTTAATGTCCCAGAAAACTAACAGACATCTCAAGAGCGAATGAGACTGCGATATCGAGCTTCGATCAGCGAGTACAAACTATAAGCAATCAAGCCTAGCGCCACAATTCCCAGAATCCACGTTCCATAAGGCTGTTGTGCCAAAACGGCTAAAGCTTCCCCCAATCCTTTGACTTCAGTTGCATCGGAGCGCAGCGCCGCAATGATCACAAACAGACCAATGATGCAAAAAACAACCCCACGCGCAACAATCCCAAACTGTCCTAGCCGCTTTGCCCACTTGCGTTCGGTTGCATTCATTTGATTGAGCTTGAAATATCTTTGAAACTTTGCAGTGTAAGCCTGATAAAAATACGACAATCCAACACCCAATACGATCGCGCCTGCTAACCCCACAAGCCATTGCCCCAAAGGTTGAGCCAAGACCAGTTTTGTCCAGTCTTCCGTCGCTCCTCCATTTGTCCCACCACTGCCTAAGATGAGTTTAACCGCAGTGAAAGCTAACCCTGAATAGCTGAGCGCACTGATCAAATATCCGATACGCTGCACAACGCGCTGTGTAGAATTTGACTGCCCTGTATGCTCTGGATCAAGCAATGCCTGAGCAAATCGCCACAGGACATAGCCAATGATGCCGATCGTCACCAACCCAAGCAGAAATTTTCCAAACGGCTGCACCACAATTTCTTGTAAGGCTCCACTCGTATCTGTAGTGCGTCCTCCGCTCCCGATCGCAGCTTGTGCTGCCAGCAGTCCCACTACAAAGTAAACAATCCCCTTTGCTGCATAACCGAATCGAGCCAGCCTTTCAAACTTTGGATGAGCAACAGTCTGTTGTACAGGGTGTTTTAGATTAGGAGGAATATTGGGGGTCGCCATATCAGTGCACGAATATTATCTCGCACAATAGAATGGCAGACTCGCGTATCGCATCTATCAGAATAATGAATTCTTCTAGGCTTAGATTGACTGTTGCTTTTGAGGATTGACGAGCTTCTCTATTGAATTCGTCAGTTGTTCGATCTCATCAATTTAGCGCTTAAGTTGGTCAGTTAGTCTTAGCGACAATCTGCCCATTCGCTGGTGTTCAGGGCAACCTTGACAAACGGCGATTTCTCAAGCGAAATCATTGCGTCTGCGGATTTGTGCAGTAAGCAGGTAATACGATCTCCCGCATGCCATTCTTCATTTGAAATAACAATTCGCACCTCCTGGTTTCGCTCAACGATCAGGGGCATGAGGTTATTCGAGGCGATTAAGGTTTGTAGCTCTGCTTGCTGTGCTGCAAGCGTCGGCGATCGTAAAACAATTTCGACAACCTGCGCTTCATCCTGGTCGAGCCATTGATTCCACTGATCGAGAGGAATCTGGGGAGCAAATGCAGCCTGAATCCCTGGCGTGATTGCACTCAGGCTGTTTCCATCCCCTAGCGGTGATGGAGACAAAATTGCAATCAGATCAGGACGAAACAGTTCCGCAGCCCGTTGAGCTAAAATACCGTTGACTTCCGGGCTAGAACTTAAAGCGAGAAACGAGCTAAATGAAGAGATGCCTTCTGCTTCTAGTTCTTCTAAATTTAAGCGATCGCTCAACGCAGGATTTTCATCAATCGGCTCTAAATTGGTTGTGTTTACATCAAAGTCGATCAGCATCGCTGCTTCTCCCTTTTGCTGCAATAATCGTGACAACAATCGGGCGAATGAATCCCCGCCTACAATCACTGTTCTGACTTGATTCGTATGTAAGCCAAGCCATCGTGCAATCCAGGCTGCTGTCACTCCTTGCACAAAAACGGTGATCAGAATCGTGAGAAACACCAATGCTTTAAGCGCATCACCCCCACTCATCCCTTGATTGTTCAGAGAAATGGCAAATAACGATGCCATTGATGCTGCTACGATGCCACGCGGCGCAACCCAGGACAAAAAGAACTGCTGTTGCCAGCTAAAGCCGCGATTCCAAGTCGAGATTAGAACATTGATAGGACGAACAATCAGCATTAATGCCAAAACTACGATTACCCCTTCTTGCCCTAAATCGAAAAGCTGCTCGATCGATAAATCAGCAGCAAGCAGAATAAATAGCACTGAGTTTGTCAAAATTCCAAGCTGCTCATTAAATTGCCGCAACAACCGCTCATCAGGTGTAGCAGCGGCGCGTAGAACGATGCCAATGATCACAACAGCCAGCAACCCCGACTCACTGCGTAACGCTTGCGCTAGGCTAAACGATCCCCACACTACTGCTAATACAATCAGATTCTTGAGTTCTTGCGGAAGAATCTTAGACTGTTTGAGAAGCAAGCTCAGCAAACTCCCAGCAATCAATCCGATCGCGACTCCGATTCCTAAGCGCAGGAGCAATCCTTTCAAGATGAGAAGTGGGATTGCTGTGTTACTTAAAACGAGCGGAACTGCCTTGCCACTCAACACAATATTGAGCGTGATCACCGCAAGAATTGCACCGATCGGATCAATTAGAATTCCTTCTCCTTCTAATAGCGTTGCGACTCGTCGCTCTACTCCCACAAGCTTTAAGAGTGGAGTCACGACCGTTGGACCTGTGACGACGACTAAAGACGCATAGAGGAAGGCGATCGACCAGGGAAAATCGAGCCAGGTATGAGCTGCAATGGCACCGCCAACCAGTGTAATGGCGACCCCGATCGTAATCAGATTGCGAAGGCTGATCGAAACGCTTCTCAGATCACGAATCTGTAAGCTCAAACCTCCCTCAAATAAAATAATCGCGATCGACAGAGAGACAATGACTTCCAACCCACTGCCTAAAAGAGACGGGTCGATCCAACGGAGTCCACTCGATCCTAGAGCCAAACCCAATAGCAGGAGGAAGACAATACTAGGAATCTGCAAATATCGAGCAATGACCTGAGCACCAATGCCAATACCAACGGTGGTACTCATCAAAACTGTGATCGTTAAAGAGTCTTCCATTCCATTTATCAAAGCAAAACAGATTGCCTAATTCTGGCATTTCTCGTCATGGATCACAGAAAACCCGCATTGAATTGACAGTAGATAACGCGATGCTTTAAACGGTCATTCGAGACTGATCAGAGATAAATGATCAGGATGCGCGATGAATTCTTTAGCAGCCAGCAAGCCTGCAATGCTCCATGTTTGCGATAATCGAGCTTCTCTTCCAATCAAGTATCCAGAGCGACCGTCATAGTATTCTGGATAGCTGTCTTGCACTAAACGCTCCTCGGCAATGTTAATTGCACGTTCTGCTAACTCGACTCGACCTGTTTTTTGAGCCGCGATCGCAAATGCCCAAAGTAGCACTGCCCAATTCCCCCCATTGTGATACGACCAAGGCGAATTTTTCGGGTCACACCCTGTTAGCGTTCGCCATTCTTCTCCCTCGATCGCAGGGTAGCAAAGCTTCACGGGCATATAGCCAATTAAATCCTGCCAACGCTGCTCAAACAAATTCATAATGCTTTGAGATTCAGATTCATCTGCGAGTGAGAAGACGATCGCTAACAGATTTCCCAATGCAAAAAAGCGAAAATCCAGCCGTCCAGGTCCCAAATTTCCAGCTAAGTAGCCTCCTGTTTCAGGCAACCAATCTGTTAACCAAGCGGGAATCGATGCTGGATAGATATTAAACTTATTCGCAATGTTCTCACCATATTCATCTACCTCAAACCGATAGATTTGATTGAGGCGGTTGAGATCAATCCAGTAGTATTCCCAGACATGATAATGCAATGCGCTGAGACGCTGTGTTACTGCCTTGAGATAGCGTTCTTCTTCTGGCAGCAGAAACTCTTGTGCAACTCGCAACCCTGCATAGAAAAGTACCTGAATCTCTAGGGGATGACCGTACACACCCATGCGTCGATCGATCATAAAAGCCCCATCCGGAACCAGCAGCGTAGGATAGAGCGAGAACCGATGCGCCAAACAAAGATCAAGAATGAGCTTGATTCCCGTTTGAAATTCGGGCTGATGTGCGAGTGCGACATCTCCGGTTGCTTGAACGTAAGCTCGAAGTAAAATCAGCCACCAGAGACAAGAATCGGCTGGCGGCACTCGCGCGATCGCTGCTTCTCCAAAATCCGCCTCTAACCATTCTTTTCCATCTGCTTGAACGACTTTGAAACTTGCAGGCATCAATCCCGTTTCTGCCTCAAAGCAGTCCATTTCTTTCGGTCGGCTTTGCAAGTTCAGGGTTTCAATTAAGAAGTTCCGAACAATATCGGTTCGACCTTGCATCAGGAAAACCAAGGCAGAGGGAACAAAATCGCGAATAAAACATTGATCGTAGTTCAGAGCATCGACTGTGGGATCTTGTGCCGCGATCGTGCCGATGGGCTGACCTCGGTAGTACAGAATCGACGAGTTGAGAAGTTCCATCGCCTCCTCGAAGTGGCGATCGGTGGATTGTTGAATGTTCATTGGAGGGTTGGCGCAATCAGTTCTAATTTGGACGGAGAAATGGCTTGATTAGCCTGAAGATTGACCGGGGTCGAACAATCTGTATCTGCACAGAGATGAATCAAGGTTGCAACTAGCCCTGTCCATCCCGTTTGATGATTAGCTCCAAGTCCTGCGCCAGTGTCGCCATTGAAATACTCATAAAACAGCAGTAAATCGCGCCAGTGCGGAGTGCGGAATTGTTCGTTGTGATGGTGAACGGGGCGATGATGATGTTCATCGGGCGAGAAAATGAGAATCAAACACCGGGATAGTTCTGCTGAAACTTCTGCGAGTGTCATCCATTGCCCTGAACCCGTTGGACACTCAACTTTGAAGTCATCTCCTAGATAGTGGTGGAATTTCTGCAAGGATTCAATCAGTAAGAAATTCATCGGGAACCAAATTGGGCCGCGCCAGTTAGAATTTCCGCCGAACATTCCGCTGGTCGATTCCGCAGGCTCATAGCCGACTTGATGGACTTGCCCATCGACATGAAACGTGTAGGGATGATCCGCATGGTACTTTGACACAGAGCGGATTCCATAGGAACTTAAGAACTCTGTTTCATCCAAAAGGCGTTGCAGAATGGGCTTAAGTCGTTGAATTGGACTGACGATCGCGAGCAACCGTCGTGCTTGTTCTCCCTCTGTTTCGAGTGCTGCAATATTACTTTGCAGATGCGGACGATTTTCGATGAACCAGTTAAACCGTTTCTTGAAGCTATGGAACTGCTCTAACATCGAGGGTTCTAAGATCTCAACGGCAAATAGGGGAACTAATCCTACCATCGATCGCACCTTCAAGCGATGCCAGTCATTGTTGGGCAGATGCAATACATCATAGTAAAACTGGTCTTCTTCGTCCCAGAGTGCAACACTGCTTTCCCCGATCTGATTCATCGCGTCCGCAATGTAGAGAAAATGCTCAAAGAACTTACTGGCAATGTCTTCGTAAGCGGGATTCGTTTTCGATAACTCTAATGCGATCGCGAGCATATTCAAACAATACATGCCCATCCAGCTTGTCCCGTCTGCTTGTTCAAGATAGCCTCCAGTGGGAAGTTCGGAACTGCGATCGAAGATCCCAATATTATCTAAACCCAAAAAGCCACCTTGAAAGACGTTGTTTCCGTTGTGGTCTTTCTGATTTACCCACCAGGTAAAGTTGAGCAAGAGTTTCTGGAAGACTCGTTCAAGAAAAGAAGTATCAGCGCGACCGTAGAGGGCTTTCTCAATTTGGTAAACGCGCCAAGTTCCCCAAGCATGAACGGGTGGATTAACATCACTGAAATGCCATTCATACGCGGGAATTTGCCCGTTAGGGTGCATATACCATTCTCGCGTTAAGCGATCGAGTTGTCGCTTAGCAAAATCAGGATCAATCATAGCTAAAGGAACGCAGTGAAAAGCTAAATCCCAAGCCGCAAACCACGGAAACTCCCACTTATCCGGCATTGAAAGAATGTCATCGTTAAACAGATGAATCCAATCCCGATTTCGAGCAGCATGGCGATCAGGTTGCGGTTGTGCTGCATCACCTTGGAGCCAATCTTCGACGACGTAATGATAGTATTGCTTTGTCCAGAGTAGTCCTGCAAAGGCTTGACGCTGAATGTTTCGCGCATCGGCTGAGAAATGCTCCGGTGTAATCCGCTGATAGAATTCATCTGCTTCTTGTTGGCGTTGAGCAAAGATATCGGCAAATTCTGTGTTAAAGGGATCGACGAGGTTGGAATTGTTGGTTAGGCGTAGCTGAATCGTTTTGGTTTGTTGAGCTTCTAGCGTCAGTTTGTAATGGGCTGCAACTTTTGTGCCGATTTGCTCTGGATTGACCGCTTCAGTTTGATCCTGCACAATGTAGTCATGAATTCCGTCTTTAACATAGGGCGACGAATTTTGAAGCCCGAAGAGTCGATCGTAATTAGTTTCATTTTCTGTAAACAGTAGAGCATCAGCCGTTTGACAATAGAGCCAGCGATTTCCGAGGGTCGGGTGCGTTGCTTCTACGATATGAGTGGAGCGCTCTTTTTCACGTTGTGCTAAGCAGGGCTTTTGAGAATTTGGCTCCCATGACCAAGTGTTGCGAAACCAAAGCGTTGGAAGGAGATGGAGCGTTTTCGGCTCTGCGCCACGATTGCTTACAGTGACTTGGATCAGAATGTCTTCATCGGTTGCTTTGGCGTACTCGACATAGACATCAAAGTAACGGTTCTCGTTAAAGACTCCCGTATCTAGTAGCTCAAATTCTGGGTGATGATAGCCCCGCTGTTGATTCTCCTGCACGAGTTGATCGTAAGGAAAAGCAAGGTGAGGATACTTATAGAGATACTTCATGTAAGCATGACTCGGCGTATTGTCAAGGTAGAAGTAGCATTCTTTGACATCCTCGCCATGATTGCCTTCAGGACCGCTGAGTCCGAACAAGCGTTCCTTCAGAATCGGATCTGCTTCGTTCCAAAGCGCGATCGCAAAGCACAATCGCTGATGGTTATCGGAAATGCCAGCAATGCCATCTTCGCCCCATCGATAAGCTCGCGATCGCGCTTGGTCATGGGAAAAATGATTCCAAGCAGACCCATCTGAACTATAGTCCTCACGCACGGTTCCCCACTGACGCTCACTTAAGTAGGGACCCCATCTGCGCCAATACGCTGTGCGCTCTCGGTCTGCTTGTAACCGTTGTTCTTCTGCGGTCATCTTCTTATCTCCTTCTCATCTAAGCAGACCATGATTCGCGAAAATCGGCATAGAGCGTAAGTCCACCATCAATAAACAGGGTTTGCCCTGTGATGTAAGCTGCTTCCTCAGACGCAAGAAAAGCAACCGCAGCAGCCATTTCCTCAGAGGTTCCGGCACGACCCATTGGAATGTGGCTTTCCACGATCGCTTTTTGCTCTGAATCCTCTGTCCAAGCTTCATTGATTGGAGTAATCGTTGCCCCAGGCGCGATCGCATTGACTCGAATTCCGCGATCGGCATATTCCAGCGCTAAGGTTTTCGTCAGGTTTCCCATGCCGCCTTTACTCATCGAGTAAGTTAAATACGACGGTCGAGGAATGACTTCATGAACGCTAGAGATATTGATAATCGTGCCAGGTTGGTTGCGAGCAATGAAATGCTTAATCGCTTCTCGCGCACATAAAAATGCACCCCGCAAGTTAATCGATAGAATGCGATCGAACTCGTCGATCTCGATTTCGTGAGAGGGAGACTCCGTTTGCACCCCGGCATTGTTGATCAAAATATCCAAACTGCCAAATTGATCAATGGTCGTGTTGATCATGTTGAGAATGTCTTCCTCTTTGGACACATCCCCTTGAATCAAAAGCGATTTGACTCCACAATCATTCACTTGACCACAAGCTTTTTGCAGTGCAATCTCCTCGGTCGTTTCAGCTTCCTCAACCGTCTTGCGATAGTTAATCGCAATGTTGCAGCCTTCTTGAGCGAGACGAATTGCAATCGCTTGTCCAATCCCGGAACTTGCTCCTGTAATGAGCGCATTCTTTCCAGCTAATCCTTTCATCACAAGTTTCCCTCTCACGCATCCGTTACAGATTCACGTTACAGATTGACATTGGGCGGTAAGATAATGCGATCGACAATATGCACCACGCCGTTTGATGCTTGTAAATCCGGTTGGATAACTCGCGCTTCATTCACCCGAACCTGCTGTCCATCCACTTGCACGTTGACTGAGTTCCCGGCTTGCGTTTGAACTTGACCTGGCTGCAATTGATTCGCGGTTAAGCTGCCCGGAACCACGTGGTAAGTCAGGATTTGGCGAAGTAACTGTCGATTCTCCTCTCGAAGCAGACGCTCACGAGTTTCAGCAGGGAGAGCTGCAAATGCTTGATCCGAGGGTGCAAATACGGTGTAAGGTCCACCTTCTCCTAATGTATTGCTCAAATCTGCTTCATTGATTACAGAAGAAAGTGTGCTGAGCGAAGGGTTGCTACCAATCAGATCCGTTACATTGCCAGCGTTTGCTTGTGTGCCTGGAGCCGGGGAACCTTGAGTACCCGGAGCCGGAGCAACCGGAGCAGTCGTCGCTTCGGGAGCAGGTTGCGTGGGTGCTTCTGCGGTGGGTTGTCCCCCACAAGCAGCAACGATCGGCATCAGAATCGCACCTAAAGCAGTTGCAGCAATTGTTTTTTTCAGTTGTTGTCTCATGATATGTCTCCAAAAAATTGAGGTGAGAGTAGTGATTAAACTGAGTGAGTGAGTGCAGTGATTGATTGATTGAGTTTATTGTTTAAGATTGGCGGGAACATTTTCTGGAACTGTCCAGTAATAGATCACTCGCCCATCGACATTTTCAACACGTTCCGGTTTCCAATCGCCCATGTCAAAAGCGTGAGAAACAATGCGAGTACCAGGTTTGAGTTCACTGAGCAATTTCGGGCGTAACCGTAAATTGACTTCAGGAAGTAAGTAAAGGGTGACAACGGTCGCTTCTCGAAAATCTGTCTCGAATAAATCTTGCTCTCGAAACTCTACGCGATCGGTGACGTTTGCTTGTTGAGCATTTTGGTTGGCTTCTTGTACCCGTTGAGGATTGATATCGACTCCGATCGCTCGTTTTACATTAAATTGCCGAACGGCAGTAATCGGAATCCGACCATCTCCACTTCCCAAGTCATACACCACATCGTTGCTGTTCACATTTGCGATTTGTAGCATCCGATCGACCACAGCTTGAGGAGTCGGGACATAAGGAACATCTGGAGAGCGGGCTGGAGCTGGTGATTGGGGTGGTTGAGTCGTAGCAGGATTCGTTTGAGCATCGGCTTGAAAATCGCGCTGTTGAGTGCATCCTACACCCACTCCCACAACACTCAGCCCAATGACCAATCCAGCAAACAAACGTTTGAATTGCATAGTTCTAACTCCTAAGTTGTTTTATGAACGACGATGTTGAATCCGAGACCAATACAAAAACGGAATACCCAGAGCCACAACAATGATGCCAACGCTCGCACCTAAGCCTGTATAAACGAGGCTGGAGTACAGTAGATAGCTACAGACGGCACAAAATAACAGGGGTGTCACTGGGTAGAATGGCACGCGAAACGGCCGAAGACGATGCGGATCTTTCATTCTGAGCAGAACTAAGGAAATCCCACTCAGGAGAAAGAAGAACCAAAACACCGGAGCAGTGTAATCGACCATCGCTTCAAATCCATTGCGAGTGAAGGTTCCCATGAAGACAAGCAGCAGCGCGATCGCACCCTGGACTAGAAATCCGGTCATGGGAGTTCCTGCCTGAGACCGCCAGCGTCCTAGAAAGTTGAACAAAGCGACATCTTGCCCAAAAGCATAGTTCGTTCTCGCTCCCGTAAAAATTGAAGCATTCAACGAGCCTAACGCAGTCATTGCAATCAGCGCACTGATCAAAACGGCTCCTGGCTCCCCCAAGATTTGTCGCATCAAATCGGCTGCGATCGCTTGAGATTGTGCCATTCCCGACACACCCAATCCGCGCAAAAATGCCGCATTAATCAACACGTACAAAGCAGTGATAATGCCAATGCTCCAGAGCAGCGATCGCACAATATTCCGCTGAGGTCTTTGAATTTCCGCAGAGATATAAGCGGCTTCATTCCAACCCCCATAGGACAATAGGACAAACAGCATTGCTGATCCCCAGTTACTCGAAGCAACGATCGGTGCTGCTAACTGAGGTGAGGGGCGACCCAGCAATAATCCTAAAATAGTAATCGTTACTAATCCTAGAATCGTGATCACAGTCAGCCCATTCTGAATCCGTTTCCCTTGTCGAATGCCAATGATATTAAAGCTGGTGAGAAGTGCGATCGCACCGACAGCATAAATTGAAGATGACCCTGATCCTAAACTAAAGAGTTGAGACGCATAGTCACCAAAGATAAAGGCAAGTAAAGCAATTGATCCGGTTTGAATGACAGTCATGCGTGCCCAAGCAAACAGAAATGCGACATTCTGACCAAATGCCCGTTTCAGGTACTCATAGTTTCCTCCAACGTGCGGATAGGTTGTAGCTAGTTCGGCATAGCACAACGCTCCAACAAAGGAGACAGCCCCCCCAATTACCCAAGTCAGTAAGACAATAAAACCGTTACCGCTATTTGCAGCAACGAGCGCAGGAGTCTCAAAGATGCCTGCTCCAATCACAATACCAACAATAATGGCGATCGCATCTGAGAGCGTCAGGGTAGGTGACTTTAAATCTGCATGACGAGCAGATGAATTTAAGGAATAAGGTGTGTCCAGTTTAGTCACAAGTACCTCGTAGTTCCCAAAAAGTAATCGCGTCTTAAGTTCATTGATTTGAACAGGGTTTAGTTGAACTGGTTTAGTTGAACTGGTCTGCAATTCTCTGAATTACCGTTCCAGTTGAATTAAAGGTAATATTTGTCCCATCTGCACGAGTAATCGAATAGGCATCGAATACACTCGCCTGTGCATCTGGGACAACGACGACCGTCACAGGCTCATTCGGTCGTAGGTCAATCATCTCTCGCTTGTTCACAGTCAACAAACCAAGATTAGAATCGAGGCTAAACTGAGTTTCACGGACTTGATTAATACGTCCATGCACCATGACCAGAGGCACACTACGATTGACCTGAACGCTGGCATCCTGAGAGGATGGAGAGCGATTTGCAGGTGATGTTTGTGCAATAGTCGGAGATGCTGTGCCGATCAAAGCTGTGATGGACATCAGTAACCCAATTCGTTTCATGATTGTCTTCTCCAATGCAGCTTATGCCTGATTTATAAACCTCACAAGTCCGTAAAACGAACGATTAGAGGATAGAACTGCTTGAACTGCAAGCGATTGATTTCTTATTCTTAGCGTCGATACTAAAAGTGACGCAAAAGTGACAAACTTAATAAATTGATCATAATTTCTAACAATGTCTCTGAGATATCTCTAAAGGAGTAGTTGAAGGAAATACTATTTGTACATTGAAGCCATAGTAGTCAAAGGACTTTGCTAGAAAATCGACTGCCTTTAGATAGATATCAAGTTAGAGAAGATGAAAGTTATAAATTAGATAGAGGACTGGAGCGGAAGCACAATTTGGAATACTGAACCCTGTCCAACTGAACTTCGAGCGGTAATCGTTCCGCCATGTGCTGTAATAATTTGTTGGGCGATCGCAAGCCCTAACCCTGTTCCTCCTCGGTCTCTAGAGCGATCCTGATCGACCCGATAAAATCGCTCAAAAATATGCGGCAGGTGCTCATCTGGAATTCCAATGCCCGTGTCTTCTACTTGTACGATCGCTTGACGAGATTGAACAAACAGCCTGAGATTCACTGTTCCATCCGCAGGCGTATACTTACAGGCATTCGTGATCAGATTCGCGATCGCTTGCTTCAGGAGTTCTGGATCTGCATGAATCGTGACAGCGCGTTCGGGTAAGTCTAGACTCAACTGAACCCACTGAGCAACCGTCCGAATCGTCGATTCTTTGATCAGTTCTTGTAGGACGCGACCCAAATCTGTCGGGTGTAGGGCTTCATCAGTAATCCGACCAGAACGCCTTGCCAAAAAGAGCAGATTGCTAATTAAAACCGTCATTGATTTCGCAGTCGCAGCAATTTTTTCGAGGCGTTGATGCTTGCTTTCTCCCTTTTCCATTGGAGCGAGCAATCCAACTTGAGCGTTACTTAAAATTGCGGCAAGCGGGGTTCGGAGTTCGTGAGACGCATCTGCTGTAAATTTCTGCAAGTGATCATACGACTCCTGAATTGGTTGCATTGCCACGCCGCTTAATGCCCATGCTGTCACCACAATCACAATCAGGGCAATTTGAATCGAGATCAAAGATATCAGTAAATCTTGCTGTAATTCTCTTTGTAAGGGGGCAAGGGGAACTGCAACTTGCAAGTAGCCTAGCATTTGCCCTCGATATTGCACAGGCAGCGTAATCTGCCGTACTAACATCAGTTGATCAGCGCTTTGCACAACGCCATCGGCACCGCTCAAGAGTCCCGCATCAATCGTCAGCGTGTGTAACTCTGGAACATCTTCTAACATTGCAGGCGGCGAAGCAATTCCAAAAAACTGCTGTAATCGTCCTTGTGGGTCATACCATCGTGCATACACGGCATCACTTCCAGGGGGCAACGGCGACTCTCCTAGAAACGGAACATTTCTGAAGTCAATTTGGCGGTGTCCGTCTCGCTGCTTGTACTGTACTGTCGCGGCAACGACCTGAGCCTTCTTATACAGCAGTTGATCGAGATACTTCAAGCGCTCGATCGCAGTCAGATAATAGCGAGTAACCGCAAAGACCATCAGAATACTTCCCATTGAAAGCATAAACCAACGAGAAAGATTCCGACGGCTGCGCGTGAACATAAACGGCTCAACCTCCTATACTTTCGGACTCAGACGATAGCCCATGCCATAAACGGTTTCAATCCAGTCTGCAACTTCAAGGGATTCTAAACGTTGCCGGAGTCGCCGCACAAGGGCAGTGATTGCGTTACTCTCTGGTTCATCACCCCACTCCCATAACGCGTGCTCTAACTGATCTCGACTCAGAACTTGACGCGGATGACGCATGAGATATTCTAGCAGTTGAAATTCTCGGGTTGAAAGTTGAATAGCGCGATCGTGACGTTCTATGGAGAGCGTGGTTAAGTTAAGCATGAGGTCTTCGATTTGAAGCGTTTCCCCTTGCCACAGTGGAGAGCGTCTGCCCAATGCCCGAACTCGTGCTAGCAATTCAAACACATCAACAGGCTTAACGAGATAATCATCGGCTCCCGCATCTAAGCCAGTAATTTTATCGCTCGTCGTGTCTTTTGCCGTGAGGATGAGCACAGGTGAAGTTTTTCCCGCACTGCGGTAGCCCAGACAGAGATCAATTCCACTCACCTCGGGCAGCATCCAATCCAGAATGAGCAGATCATAGTGACGCTGCGACAAAATCCACTGCGCGATTTCGCCGTTCTGCACCGCATCAACAATATGCCCAACCTCTGATAGTGCGGTATGGAGGGGTTCGAGTTGTTCAGGATCATCTTCAACGAGCAGAATTCGCATTGCTGAATAAAAATACGACTCTTTCAAATTAGAGAGTTCCAGGCTGACAAACTTCCTGCTCTGGCAAGATTTCAAATCTATCTCCAGAGATTACGCTAGCTCACGGTCTAGAGAAGGTGGTTATGAAACGGCTCCGGCGAGTCATTCGGCAGGTTAAATCGATCGGCGCAGAATTTTGGCTGGTGCTGGCACTGGCTGGCATTCTGTTCTGGCTGACGGGAAGTGCGATCGCGTCTCAAGTGTTGTACAGCTCTTATACGAGTCCAACTCAGCTTCAAGCCGATACGCAGTTGGAAATGAAGCTATCTGTCACAATTTTGGTGATTCATGCCGAGATTGATCAGCGTCGTAAAGCAACCGCAGTCTCGATTAAAACGACTGATTCTAATCTGAAAAAATTAGAATACGAGTTCCCGATGACTGAATCGAGACAAATTGAATCTATGATCGCAGAGGAAATTGGGATACCGATTCAAGAGGTCAGAAAGCTCGTGCGCTATCGAATCGTCAATTAATGCAGCGTCTTGTGTATGTTTTTGGCGCATAACAATACTTTCAGCGATTGTCCATAAGACTGATTTGTTCAATTCTTTGATACAGTCATGTTGCGGTAGGGAGCCATCCAATATCCAGCAATTTTTTTAACTTTTCCCTGTTTCTCTAAGCGTTGACCAAATTGCTCAATTTCTTCAGGAAACGACTCTAGCCAGTCGCGCTCAACGAGATAGATTATAGGCGAGGCAAGTACTGCTTGAACACAACGCCCGCACCGAAAAAAACTTTGGTCATGAGGTGTGCAGCTTGTTTGCTCCGGAGCCACAATGCACATGAGATAAGATGCCCAATACTCTCCGATAAAGCCAGCTTGCCCTAGTGTCGCAATGGGTTGAAGCATGGAAAAGCGAGATTGTGGTTTCTCAAGCGCAAACACATATTCAGGTAAACTCAAACTTCCAAGCAGCGCTGTTAGAACTAACAAGGTCGTGACTCGGCGCAAAGCATTTTTGCGGATGAGTTCTGGAGAGCGAAGATTATCGAAAACGATTAATGCTGATAGCCAGAGAAAAATGTAAACTCCAATAAAGTAGCGAGGAGGCGTAGATTGAATCAACGTCCAACGCGACAGCAAAATTAAAAAGAAACTTCCGATCGCGCTTCCCAGAAAAAAAGGAATCCAGTAAGTCCGGTTGGTAAACACTGGAGTATGACGGGCTTGGAACCAATAATAAGCAAGAACAAAGACCAGCCCAAGAACTGCGATCGCATAGAGACTCAAGAAAGGATTGCCGACTTGGAAAAGGAATGTATGACTTACCGCAACCAATATCGATCGAACAATATCAGCAATAACATCTAATCCATTAATTGCAAGAATTCCATAATTCTCATCTTGTTGTGAAGCAGTCGATTTTGCATAAACCAGAAATGCACTGCCTAACAGCAATGTCACAAAGGTGCAAATGACGATTGAACTTGTCCGGAGTAGTTTTAAGGTTGCATCTTGAGATTGATGGGCGAGCGTCTCTCCGACAAATCTGTTTTGCTTGTTTGACTTGCGATACCGTTGTAGAAACGTTAACACCACTAAAATTGCTGCCAGCCCTTTAGGCACTAATGAAAGATCAGACACCCAGACACTCAGAATCAGACTCACAAGAGCCACGAAACTCAAAACATTTTTTTTAATCGTGTTCGATTCTGGGGACGTGATGAGTTGATCCGCAGAGACAAGTGCAATTCCGAGTAAAGCAAATTGCGGCGCATACGGATGAGCAACTTCAACCAACTTTAGAAAAGGCTGAGGAGGTAAAAAACAAATCAGCGCAAAAACAACTTTTGTAATCGGCTTTCTGAACAAACGAATGAAACAGAAAAAACTAATAGCGAGAAACCCATATTGAACATAAGAAACGACTTCAAGCGGAGAGAGAGGCGAAATCTTCAGCAGCCAATGACTAACGATCGGGAGCAAACTGCCTAATCGACTTTGCCCCCAATAGTAGAGATCTTCGGGAAGTTGTAGATCATATGCCATCATCACATGGACAGCTTGATCCGCGTCAAAATCAGGTGCTAGAAAACCAGCAAATGCCCGAAATGACAAGATAAAAATCAGTACGATGAACATGTTCAATAGTACCGAATTAAAGCTAAATCTAGCCATTGTGATTTGATAAGTACTTGAACTTGAGTAGAGTAGCTAAACAGGAGAGTAGTCAAACGGCAAAGTCTTGCTATCAAGTCGATCGGCGCGATTGACAGGCATTCAACCCGGAGTACTATGTTGGTCAAGCACGCAGTTCTAGGTTTTTCAGTGCAGTGCGATTTTGATCAGTTGTCGGACGGTTCTGAATCCAAGCGAAAAAAGCAGCCGTACCGAGTAGAACAAGCGTCAAAAAACCGACCAGTTGAAGCATGATACTGTAACGCATGATCTTTGTTTCTCCGCTGATTCAGGCTAGGTTGTAATGCTCTAAATGCACATTGGTCACAGGAACATTGAGTTCGTGCAGGGCACGCTCTACTTGATCCATCATTTTGGGAGAAGCACAGGTAAAATAGTGCCGAGTGCCTCGACGTTTGGGGATATAGCGATCGAGCAATTCTTGATCCACATATCCGGTCTCTCCTTCCCAATCTTCTGGTGGTTCACGCAGCACATGAATGATCGTGAGATCTAATCTTGTTTTGAGTTCTTCGATCGCTTCACGGTAGGTAATTCCATCCCAAGTTTTATTGCCATAGATCAGGGTATAGGGGCGATCGTCTCCTCGCTCTGCTGCTGTGACCAACATACTCATCATCGGGGTGATGCCAATGCCGCCAGCAATCAACACAAATCCAGCCGCATCTTCATAGCGATCCGTTGTAAACACGCCATAAGGCCCATCCAGATATGCTTTTGTTCCGGGTTGATAGTCCCTGATGCGACTGGTAAAATCTCCCACGGCTTTAATGCCAAACTCTAATCGCTCCGGGTGTTCTCCACTTGACGACAACGAAAAGGGATGTTCCCGCATACTAAACGGGGTAATGTTCAGGGTAATCCAAGCAAACTGACCGGGCTGAAACCGGAAACCATCATGACCCACAGGGCGAAGGGCAAGTGTCCAAACATCGCCGCGCTCTGGCTTGACTTCTTCAACGAGAAACGGTTTTTTCGTCATCAACCAGGGTTTAACCAGGCGAATGTAAACAATTAACCAAATCGCGACAAGTGCGATCGCTGACCACAAGACCGATTTCCAAAACAGTCCCAGATAGTTCCCGACCCCCAAGGCGTGTCCCAGTCCTAATCCCACCGCTAACACTGACAAAATCGAATGAGACAAGCGCCAAGGTTCATAGGGAATCTTGAGTGGTTTGCGCCAAATTGTAGTCACAATCATCGTCATAAATGCCAGAGTTGCTAAGACTGCCAGTTGCGCCCGCAACGGAGCTACTGGAAAATTTAGCAACTCAATGGTATTCGGCTGCGCCCAAAACAGAATCAGCGGATGCACCAACACCATCACAAAAGCAACAAACGAGGTATAACGATGAAACGACAAAATCAAATCAATCCCGTAAGAGGCTTCAATTCGATTGATTCGGGCTGTCAGTGCAAATTGTAGCGCCATCAGTGCTAAGCCAATGAAGCCAAGCGCTACCGAGAAGTCAAGCCAAAACCCTCGCCCCGCTGGCGGCGAATAGATGAGCAGAACAAATAGAGGGAGAATCGTAAAGAACAGAAATGCAATGATCCAACCGAGCGCAACTACGATCGGGCTGTGCATCAATAAGCTTCGCATTCTTAACTCCTCGCCTGCTGTTGTGAAGCCGCTTGGAATCGGCGATTAATCTCGTTCCAGTTGACGACATTCCACCAGTTGTTCAGATAGTCGGCTCGGCGATTTTGGTAGCGGAGATAGTAAGCATGTTCCCAAACATCGTTGCCCATGATGGGATAGTTGCCTTCCATAATGGGATTATCTTGATTCGCGGTTGAGACGATTTGAAGTTGTCCTTGAGCATTCCGCACCAGCCAAACCCAACCGCTTCCAAAGCGATCGCCCCCCGCTTCATTAAACTGTTTACGGAAACTTTCAAAATTCCCAAAGGTTTGATTGATGGCTTGAGCGATCGCTCCTGTGGGTTGTCCGCCGCCGTCTGGACTCATGATCTGCCAGAAAATCGTGTGGTTGAGATGTCCTCCTGCGTTGTTGCGGATCGTGTTGCGAATATTTTCAGGAACCGCATTAAGGTCGCGCAGCATCGCTTCAATACTCAGGTTTTGCAAGTTTGGCTGATCTTTGAGCGCAGTATTGAGATTGTCTACATAGGTTTGGTGATGTCGATCGTGGTGAATTCGCATCGTTTCAGCATCGATCGCTTTACTTAATGCACCTGCATCATAGGGCAAGGGTGGCAGTTGAGCAGGAGAAGCAGTTAAGGGACGATCGACATAGGCAACTGGAGTCGAAACTGTGGGTGACGCAGTTGGACTCTGGGCTGGAGTTTGCTGAGTGGAAGCTTGGGGCTGGCACGCAACAAAGAAACCTAAAATCAAGGTAAGAAATAAAGTAATCGGATGCTGTAGGAATTTTCGCATAGATACAGATCTCCTAAAATTATGGCAATCTAAATAAAAGACAGAAAGATCGAATTGATGATTGATAAAGCAATCGAGCCAAGCAAAGCACTCCAAAAACCATAGCGCAATTGGAATCCCTCAACGATCTCTGCCGCAATGCTAAAAATGATTGCATTCAGGACAAATACAAATAACCCGAACGTAATAATAATTAGGGGGAGTCCAAAGAGCAATAGGATGGGTCGTAGGAACGCATTCAGCACTCCGAAAACAACTGCCGTGAGCGCAGCTTTTCCAAATCCATCAATCTCAACACCGATAGGTAGTCTGGAAATCATGAGAAAGCTCACAGTCGTCACAAGCCAAGTCAAGAGAATGCTACCCATTGCAACCTCCTCATATTTCAAATCCCGCTACTTCAACAGTTCAATGAGATTGTGACTCAAAAGTGACAACTTCTTAAAACGAATCGCGCGATCGCAGCATTGAAGTCTCGATCGCGCGATTTGCTCCTCAGCAGAATTCAGAGCATTTGCCCCAATCAGCAAATCCCATTCAGAGGACAGACGAAACATTGTCACTTTCTTGTCATGTTTTGATAGCAACTATTAGAGGTAAGGCTAGAGATAAAGCAACTCTCACGCCCATAACTCATGCTTTCCCATTCATTGAGCAACGCAAACGATGCTGTCAACCCGATCTTCTCGCTCTCAGAGATTGACTCGTAGACAGTTTACAACGCTTTCTACGATGAGCTTTCTAAGCCTTATGGCATCTGGTGCAGGGGCTGTTGTGGCATACCCACAGCTTAAGCATCTCATGCGAATGAGCCATTCATTCAAATTAGGAACAACGTTCAGCCAGCTTCAGTGTGAGTATCTCAACCTAGACTATCAAGAAACATTCCGCCAGATCTGTGATCTGGGGTTCCACCGAATCCGCCTTTGTAGCTATTGGAATGAAGTCGAGCCGATCGAAAATCAGTATGACTTTAGCGTTCTCGATTGGCTTTTAGAAGAAAGCGATCAACGTGGGTTAGAAGTGATCCTGACAGTGGGTATGAAAGCCCCAAGATGGCCTGAATTCCATTTTCCACACTGGTTAGAAGTCCAGCAAGATACTCGAAATACAACCCAACCCATAGATGATACTCGGGAGATCGCAGAGCGCACTCTTCGCTTTGTCGATCGCGTCATCCATCATACTCGTACAGCTCAGAGTGTGCGCTATTGGCAAGTTGAAAATGAGCCGTTTGCGCGAATGGAGATTACAGGCGATCGCTTTCTCAGCCCTGAGTTTATGCGACAGGAGGTAGAGTTGGTGAGAAGTTTAGCTCTGCCTCAGCAAAAAGTGGTGCTAACCAATGCCATCGGTCTTCCGACCTACATTGAGGAAGATGAGCAGGCATTTCAAAATAGCTTAGCCTTAGCAGATGCGATCGGAATTAATGTATATACAAGAGTTCCCGATGGTCATGATGGCTACCTAGAACCAGGTGAATCCTATTGGGAGAAACTCAAAGACTGGCAGGAAGTGATGAGACGGAATCGCATAGAAGCATGGATTGCGGAAGCTCAAGCTGAACCTTGGGAACCGAATCAATTGGTTGCAATGAATGATATTCACTACCCTAGTGCATCTCCAGAGCGTATAACCGAACTTATCAGTATGGTGAAGAATCTTGGTTATCGCACAGTGATGCTTTGGGGCTGTGAGTATTGGTATTGGCATCAGCGAAACGGGCGAGATCATTGGTGGCAGGCTATTCAAAACCTTGTCGAGGTCTAGCGGACAGCACACACTGAACTATCACGTCTACAGAATTTAAATCCGTCCCCGTCGATAAGTTGTTTTTTGCAGATGTTGCGACATCCCTACAGATAGAGGATATTTTTGACTTTATTGTGCAAGCTCTAACTCAAAGTCAATCGAACCATTATGAATGAGCCAAATCGTCAATCCTTTTGGGACAATCTCACGAACACGAAGTTAATTCGCTATGTACTACTCTTTGCATTGGCATGGGCAGTGGTTCAAGTTCTCGCTTATTTTGAGACGGTTATTATTATTTTTGTATTTGCTGCTATTTTTGCGTTTCTGCTCAACTTTCCTGTGCGGTGGGCATCACGAATCATGCCAAGGGGAGTGGCAACCGTTCTGGTTTTCCTGCTTAGCTTGTTGCTCATTGGTGGGATTGTAGTAACATTGGGAATTGCTGCATTCTCGCAGGCACAACAGTTGGTTGAACAAGCACCCCAACTCTTGAATAGTGTGACCGAACTTCTGGGTAATCTGCAAAGCCTGCTGCAACGGTGGAATCTCAATGTAGATTTCAGTGAGTTAGAAGGACAATTACGAAATGGAGCACTCTCAACGTTAGGGCTAGGCTTTACAACTGTGCAGAATGTACTCGCCAATGCCCTCGATTTGATTGTGATTGCGGTGGTTGCATTCTTCATGCTCTTGGATGGCAAGCGCCTCTGGGACTTAATTCTCCGAATTTTTCCGAGAGGAATGCGCGATCGCATAACTATTGCTGTGAGAAAAAACTTTCTTGGTTTTTTCTGGGGACGGTTTTTACTGTCTGTCTTCTTTGGGATTTCGGTTTACATTGTGTTTATTTTACTAGGTGTGCCCTATGCTTTGGGATTAGCCGCGATCGCGGGAGTCTTCGATCTCATTCCGGGGATTGGCGCAACGCTTGGGATTACTTTAATTTCGCTGATTATTTTGCCTCAAGGAATTGGATTAGCACTCACGGTATTAGTTAGTTGCATTCTACTCCAGCAGATCGAAGAGAACATATTGATGCCACGCATCATGCAGGGATCAATCAATATGAATCCTGTGGTGATGTTCTTTGCTCTATTAGTGGGTGCAAGAGTCGCAGGGTTAGTGGGTGTATTTTTATCGATTCCGATCGCGGGAGTGTTGATTAGCTTATTTGAAGTGGAAGAAATGCAGGGAAAGCAGGATTAGCGTCCCGTCGGTTGTTGCCAGCGATCGAGAATATCCTTGAACAGCACTTCCTCGATGCAGGTTTTGACGACAACCGCGAGCGGGAGTGCCATGACTAAGCCTAATGCACCGAAGACAGTTGTAAAGAAGAATTGAGCCGTCAACGTAATTGCAGGAAGAAGGGCAACTTGATTTGCCATGACTGTCGGCGTGAGCCAATAGCTCTCAATGTTTTGAATCAAAATGTATAGGACTAATACAGCAACAGCTTTCCAGGGTTCATCTAGGAATGCGATCGCGATAGGAAAAATTGCACTCAACGTCGGTCCAATATTGGGAATAAAGTTGAGGATACCAGCTAAGGCTGCATGAGCAAGAACTAGCGGAACTTGTAAAACCCATAGACTCACCCCACTCAACACTCCGATAAACATCATTTCGATCAGAGCGCCTTTTGTCCAATTTTCGAGTCCGGTCGCACAACGTGTTAACACTTCATCGACACGAGATCGATAGAAAGCTGGAAAACACCGGATAAATGCGTGACGATAGGGTTGAGGATTGATGAGCAACATTAACGTAAGGATCAATACAATCAACAGTTCAAACACTGCGCTAATCGAGTTTGCAAAGAAGATAATTGCCTGTCTCGATAAATTGGCGACAAACGGCTGAAGTCGCGTCATGATCCAGTCAAAATTTGGGATATTCGGAAAGTAGGGATCTAAAATTTGGTTCTCAATCCAATTGATGCCTTGCTGAATTGCAGACAGTGCACTGGGAAAGGTAGTAATTAATTCAGCAAGCTGCGCGATTAAATTCGGGACAATCAGTACAAGTGCTACCAGTGCTAATATCAGCAAAGTCACCAGTGTCAGCAAAATTGCCCATCCTCGCTTGAGTCGAAACCGCTGCAATTGACGCACAACGCCATTCAGTGCAGTCGCAAGCACGATCGCGGTAAATCCTAGTAGTAAGAGTTGCCGAACCTGCCAAACAATGTAAAGTGCAGCAATCAGCACAATTAATCCAAGCCATTGCCCAATTTTCATAACAGATAGTTCTAGAGGATGTTCTTTGATATGGGCATCAATTCTGATTCTTGATTGATGTATGAATAGATGATTGAAGCAGAAGAATTAACCATGCTATAGACAGAGATTGAGTTTAGAAAGGACAACAGCAAACTATTTTTCATGATGCAGCTTGTCATTTCTGTGTCACATTTGCAGAACATGCTCAGGGTGGGCGCTGATGCTAACAGACAAATGATTAAGTTAGATTGTGGCTTCTCTAAATCGACAGAAGTAAGCTATGTGATGAATTGTAATTCAAGACTAAAACCTTAACTTGAAGTTGAGCATTTTATCCCTAGCTCTCGGTCTTGTAGCTCAATGGTGTTATGTGAATCCGTTGGTATATGCAAGCTCGATATTCACTTTGATGAGGAGAAGGAACTTATGGATTGGCAGAGCCTTTGGCACTGGCTTTATATTGTGGGAATGTCGATTGGAGCGATCTATTTTGCACTGTTAGGTCGGAATCCTCGTGGTCTTCCAAAACTAGAATACTTTGTAGCAACTTTCATTCCGATCTGGTCGGGCTTGATGTATCTGCTCATGGTGCTCCCCACGAGCGGAGATGGTTTAGAACTAGGAAAGATTGCGATCGCAGGTCAGACGACTCATTTTGCTCGCTATGCCGAT
This sequence comes from Leptolyngbya sp. UWPOB_LEPTO1, assembly GCF_017302695.1. Taxonomy (NCBI): domain Bacteria; kingdom Bacillati; phylum Cyanobacteriota; class Cyanophyceae; order Leptolyngbyales; family Leptolyngbyaceae; genus Leptolyngbya; species Leptolyngbya sp. UWPOB_LEPTO1. Next base: position 88,417 of record NZ_JAFLCJ010000021.1, read on the forward strand.
TGGATTGTAACAACACCGCTTCTGTTGTTGTCACTCTCCTGGACAGCAATGCACCGCCATCAATCGAAAGATTGGACATTGACTTTTTCCTTAATGGCAACCCAAGTGATTGTGATTGTCAGTGGGTTAATTGCTGATCTTTCAGATGTTCCTTGGGTGCGGTATTTGTGGTATTCGATCGGCTGTATTGCATTTCTAATCGTCCTTTGGGGGATTTGGGGTCCCTTGCGTGAGAAGACGCGAGGGGATGCAGAGCTATCGAGTTTCTACAAGGGGCTAACGACATTCTTTACGATTACTTGGATTTGCTATCCACTGATTTGGATTAGCGGTCCTTCTGGATTACGCTTGTTTGATCAGAATGTTGATACCTTTCTGTTTTGCTTAGTGCCTTTTTTCTCGAAAGTGGTGTTTAGCTTTCTTGACTTAAATGGGTTACGGAGCTTAGGACATCGAGAAGAGCAGAGTGCCGAAGAGCGGTTTGTGAGCAGTACGATGCGGTTCATGAATTCTTTCTCTCTCAAGCAGTCCAGACGATCCCGTAGAAGACCGCCAGTCTTTCCGGGAAGCCTGCCATAAGTTCAAGAATTTCACCCATTTTATTGTTTTGTTGTTTCCAGAATTGATGTTTTGGATGTTTTTCACTCAACCTCATGGAGAAATTATGAATAAGATTTTTGCACTGTTAGTCGCATTGATTGGTTTGTCGGCTGTTCTTAGTGCCTGTGAACCAGCTGGAACTGGAGGAACGGGTACTGGAACAACAGAGTCGCCAGCAGCTTCTCCAACCGTGTCTCCAACGGTCAGTCCGACAACCTCTCCAACTGTGTCTCCAACTGCCAGCCCGACGACCTCTCCAACGACTTCGCCTTAATTTCGTGAAGTTCAGCGATCGCTGCCGAGATCCCTCTATCCGGCAGCGATTCGCATAGAACAAAGCCCTGAGATTCAAGAGTTACTAAGACACAAGACCTGTGGACAAATTCTCATACTACCCGAACGGATTCATAGGGGTTGATCAACAATCCAATCACGACAGATGAACCTAGAAAAGCAAATCGTTTTTCGATCGAGCCGTTTGAGGTTTTGGGTCAAATTGAATTGATGGCAAAACTTGTATTTATAAGCGTTATGCAGAATAATCCCGCAATTTCAGAAGAATTCAGATGACTCAGATAAAACTTGTTACAACTCAAGCAAGCCAAGCTTCTCCAGAACCAATTAATCCACTGCCTCCGGATGTTGTACCCAATTCTAGTCTTGGTGTAATCCATCTTCTAGGATTTATCATGATATGGGGAATAGCACTCTGGTCAGTCGTGAAAGGTAGAAAGGAATCTAGAGCGCGAATTCATTCGGCAGAAAGCAATATTCCTTGTCAAAACTGCCAATTTTTTCATGATAACTACTATTTCAAATGTGCCGTAAACCCTTTGATCGTGATGACTCAATCCGCGATCGAGTGTTCTGATTATTGCCCATCTGAAAAAGCATTGAAGATGCAACAGAGAGCTTTTTCTAGGCGGCACTTACCGTAACACGATCGCGATGTAAAACTGTTAGAAGAATGTCAGCAATCTGTCTGACTCATTCATGCTATTTCATTGGGTCACGCTCCTCCCGAAATCCCCCCGATTTCCTTCCGAATTATTCATTGCGAGGCGCTATAGTAAAGCCGTTTGACCTATGGATTCAAGTGCATTCAAGTGTAATGTGCTCATGTTTGGGCTTCTCGATTCAAGATGAATTGAATCGGAATCGATTACTTGATTGATATTAGGAGAGCCAAAATAGCTCAATAGCCCAAGATAGCTCAATAGCAATGGAGAACAAGTGCCTAGTCGTGATCCGTTCCCAAACTGCATTGAAAAAAGGTCAAACCACTATTTTTCAGAAATAGGAAGCTACCGTGACTCAATTTCCACCCAATCTTACCCGACAAGAGTTAAGGGAGTGGGTACGATCGCAACTGCAACCGCTGTTGGAGCAAAAGGACTTCCAGGCAGCCAAAGCACTCCTCGTTCCCATTCAGCCTGTTGATATTGCAGACGAGATCGAGGATCTTCCATCGGTCATGCAAGCGATCGCATTTCGGTTGTTGTCGAAAGATGAAGCAATCGAAGTTTATGAGTATCTGGATCCCGCGATTCAAGAAGCCCTCCTAGAAGATTTTAAGCGACCTGATGTTTTAGAAGTGGTTGATGGGATGTCGCCAGATGATCGGGTGCGATTGTTTGATGAGCTTCCAGCAAAAGTGGTGCGACAACTTTTTTATCACCTCAGTGCTGAAGAACGCGATGCAACGGCGCTGCTGTTGGGCTATCCAGCTAATACTGCGGGGCGAATGATGACCCCAGAGTATGTCTCCCTCAAGGAGTCCTGGACTGTCGCTCAGGCACTCGAACGCATTCGCCAAGTCGCTCGATCAACAGAGACAATCTACTATCTCTATATCACTGATATCAGTCGGCGTTTGAACGGGATTCTCTCACTGCGAGACTTGCTGACTGCTGATTTGGAAGTGCTCATCAGCCAGATTATGAACCGAGAAGTAGTCAGGGTCGAGACGAATACCGATCAAGAAGAGGTAGCGCGAATCATTCAGGACTATGATTTAATTGCGCTTCCCGTTGTCGATCGTGAGCAGCGTCTCGTGGGAATTGTGACCGTCGATGATGTCCTAGATGTATTAGAAGAGGAAACGACGGAAGATATTTACACATTAGGCGGCTTGCAATCGGATGGTGATGATTATTTTCGTGCTAATCTTTTCACGATTGCCCGAAAACGTGTGGTCTGGTTGTTAGTTCTTTTAGTCACGAATACTGCAACCAGCGCTGTGATTCGCAGTCAGGAAGATGTGTTAGAGCGGGTGGTTGCACTAGCAGCATTTATTCCATTGTTGATTGATACGGGTGGTAATGTTGGGTCACAATCGTCTACGGTGATTATCCGGGGATTGAACACTGATAATGATCAACTCCGGAACCGCTTGAGTGTGATTCGACGAGAAGCGATCGCAGGCAGCATTCTAGGAGCAATGTTAGGTGTGATTGTGACCGTGTGGGCTTATTTCTTGCAAGGAGATATAGGAGTCGCGCTTGCTGTCGGGATTAGTTTATTTGCGATTTCATTGATTGCCTCGATCGCAGGTTCGGGTCTACCGTTTTTGTTTCAAGCATTCAAACTTGACCCCGCCTTGATGTCTGCTCCGTTCATTACAACAGCAGTAGACGTATTCGGCGTATTAATTTACCTCAATGTTGCACGGTGGATTCTACGTATTTGAACAGGGCAGTCTCTTGAAAACAAAGCGTTCTTCAAATTTACTGCAAGTTTTTTAGGCTCATTTCCCCCCGACATCCCCCCGATTTCCCTCCGATATCTTAACGCTTATTTGGTAGAGTCCTCAGGCGATATGACCTTGGAAAAACCAGGAACCATCGATATTACGGTTAAAAGCGGAGGCAAGATGATTGAGGTTTATTATTTAGACCACATCGTTAAAGCTGTTTCTCATGATGGAGGATGGCAGGTCTATGTGAACGATCCAACTCCTAAGCCGATGCGAGTTTATACTTCTTCTGCTGTCTATGCAACTGCTGAAGAAGCAATGGGGTCTGGAAAAGAATTTGTGCGCCGACAAGCTGCTTTATCCTTGATTTTGAGGTTTCTGGATGAATGGCGAGTGTCGGAGAAAATTAGTGATGCAGAGTTAGATGCACTCTCTGCTTCGCTCTGCTTTTTCTGTTGTTTTCAAGATTCCTACTCACCGAAAAATTATTGGTATCAGTAATAGCTTTCAACCCGAACTCTCAGCTAATGTGAGTTCGGGATATTCGAGTGATCTTTTTTCAGCGATCGTACCAAAACCTTCAATCAAGCGGTGGAACGCACTCATTTAAAGGTTACAGTGAGTTAACGTTGAAATGCTCTGTGCAGTGAGGGCGAGTCAAACCCTCCGCGCAAGATTTCTTGTTGCTGATGATTAGAAGCGATCATTATGAGATCTGTAGGGGAGAAGTTCATTCAATATCTTTCATCCTTTTTTGCCGATGATACCTATGTGAGGTCGATTCGGCGATTTGAAAAATTTGTTTCAAAAGTGCTTTCAGCCGCTATGCTGATTGTGATATCTGTCGCATTACTGGATCTGATTCTGATTTTAGCTAGAGATTTATTACAGGAGCCATTCGGATTTTTCAATCGGGCATTAATTGATATTTTTGGATTATTTCTCAATATCCTCATTGCGCTAGAACTGCTTGAAAATATCACGGTCTACTTACAAGAAAACACAGTTCGACTAGAACTCGTAATTGCAACGTCGCTGATTGCGATCGCGCGCAAGATTATTATTTTTGATTTCAGTAAGTTTAGTCATTCGGAACTCATCGCTTTAGGCATTGCGATCTTCGCTCTTGCGCTGAGCTATTGGTTAATCAAACGCCTCAATTCTCAATTGCGATCGCCCTAACTCCGGTAGTTAATGTACATCCCGCCGAGATATCACGCAGTGATTGTGATCCCTGAAATCAAGATATGGACATCACACAAGAGTAGAGCGAATAAGTCCTAAACATCACATTTATACAGAATCTATTTCAGATGCGTGTTGCATCAGAGGAGCGAGTTCTTGATTGAGTTGACCCGATTGAACTAGCTCGGCATAAGTTTCGGCTTCCACTGCTAAAAGTTCTTCGCGGAGTTGGTCATTTGCAAAGCCGTTGAGACTCGGATACTCAGACTGAAGTTGCGCTGCTTCTTGGCTGAGTCGCTCGATTTCTCCTTTCACAAGAGCCTCTTGGTAACAATAGAATTCTGGCTCAATGCCTGGACGTTGTTGGACTTGGTGCAGGTGATCTAACACTCGATTCATCGCAGTTAACCGGGCAATTACCTCAGCATATTGCTGGCGGAGTGGCTGATCGCCGAGCAGTTTCAGAACTTCTAGCAAGGGTTTGATTGTTAAACCTTGAACCAGCAAAGTAAAGAGAACCACGCCAAACACCACAGCGATGATCTCTTCTCGCTCCGGTAAGACAATCGGAACGCTCAAGGCAAGTGCGATCGCAACTGATCCCCGTAAGCCGCCCCACCATAACAAGGTTTGCTCTCGCATCGAGATATCTGTGGTTGTGAGGGCATTACTCAACCGTCCTAAACCATACACTGTAATCGCCCGCGCCAAAATCATTCCGAGAATCGTGACAACGATCGTTTTCCAACTGTCGTCTAGGATTGCAAAGCGGATCTGATCCCCAATTAGCAAAAACACGATCGAATTGACAAAAAAGGCAAGGAACTCCCAAAACTCGGTCACAATAATCCGAGTCCGGGGATTCATGCCAATGCGTGACCCAAAGTTCCCCAAAACCAGTCCGACAACAACGACTGCAATTACACCAGAGCCACCTAAATCTTCTGCAATCAGATAGGCTGCATAGGCAGAAACCAGCGTCAGGGATTGCTCGACAAGCGGTAGATCAAATCGCTGGGTGAGATAAGAAATGCTAAATCCAATCAAAGTCCCAACTGCAACGCCCACTCCAACGACGACAAAAAACTGACCCAGAATCGATTGGAGTGACAAGGTTGCAGTTCCTAGAGGTAATCCGACTAACAGACTAAAGGCAACGACTGCCATCCCATCATTGAATAGGCTTTCGCCTTCCATCACTGTAGATAAGCGTTTGTCTACTCCCAATTCTCGAAATAGAGCAATCACTGAAACCGGATCAGTGGCAGATAAACTTGCTCCAATTAACAATGCTGTCGTAAGTGGCAGGCTCACGAGGTAATGTAAGCCAAATGCCACTCCTAGAATGGAAATGACTACGCCCAAGATGGCATACAGCGCGATCGGGATCCACTGCTGTTTTAGCTCTGTCCATCTCAGATTCCATGCTGCTTCAAACAGAAGTGGGGGTAAAAAGATCGAGAGAATTAATTCTGGAGAAAGATTGACGAGGCGAACATCAACAAATGCTAACCCTAGGCCCACAATCACCAACAGCAGCGTATAGGGAATCCGGCGAAACCAGCCAAAGAACTGAGGGAGAGTTGCTACACTGAGAGACACAGCGAGAACCAGTAAAAAAGGTTTGAGGTTACTTTCGATCGTTGCCTCTGCAATCAATGTTGTTAGCATGAGATGTTCCATACAATTCAGAGCTTATCCTTTCTAGTAACGCGCTTTTAGATCATTGAGAGAATTACCTTAAGCGGAATCTTGCAGCTTAGCGTGGGGAATTTGAATCGTAAAAGTTGATCCACTGCCTAGTGTACTCTCTACATCAATTGTTCCTTGATGTACATCGAGGCACTTTTTCACGATCGCTAATCCCAATCCCGTGCCTAAAATGCCTCTTGCATTTTTCCCGCGACTAAAGGGATCGTAAAGCTTTTGTTGATCCTCGATTCCAATGCCAATCCCTTCATCTTTGATCTCAAAGATCATGTGTTCAATCTGATCTTTGAACGTGAAATAGATAGTACTGTCGATTGGAGAATATTTAATGGCATTTGAGAGCAAGTTACTGAGGATTGAATAGAGCAATTTCTCATCGACCCAAGCATGAGTTGTACTGCCTTGTTGGATAAATTTAATCGATCGTCGCGATTCACTGAACAATTGAGAATCTTCGATCAGATTGAGACAAAACGTTTGCATCTCCACCCAAGCGGGATGAAATTCTAATTGTCCTGCATCAGCGCGTGCTAACGTTAACATATCGCTCAACAATTGAGTCATCGCTTTAGCCGAGACATGAATGCGATTTAAGTTTTTCAGCTTGATTGGGTCATGCAAGGGTTTTAAGCTTTCTGCTAAAAGTTGGGCTGATCCTAAAATCAAACTCAGCGGAGTGCGAAACTCATGCGACACCATCGAAAAGAACCGAAGCTTTAGCTCACTCAGTTCTTTCTGCTGCGCCAAGCTCTGTTGTAACGCTTCTGCGCGTTGACGCTTGACCATCTGTTGATAGAGCAAGGCATAAACTCCTGACAACACGATAAACGTGAATACGGTTCCTAGCACTTCAATCAGCATTCTGCCCTGAAGATTTGTTTGCGATCGCCGCATTTGAGTTTGTAAGAGGTCTTCTTCAGTCGTACGGAGTTGGTGAATGACTTGGCGAATCGCCTCCTGATTTTGTCTAAGCTCAGCGAAGAGAGGATTTTGAGCCGGGTTTGCGTCGGAGCGAGCCTTGAGAGAGCGCTGTAACAATGCGATTCGGGTAGTAATCAGACGTTTTAAAACTTCAACCTGTGATCGTTGATCGGGGGTAGTGGTGAGGACATTCTGTACCTGATCCACTTGATCACTCAGTCTCTTGACTGCCATCTGATACCGCTCTAAATCTTCGTTCGCCTGAAATGAACGATAGCGCCAGCGTTCAGACTCTGCTTCTGTCAACGTTGTAGAAATATCAGTGAGAGATTGTAAGACTTCATTGGTTTGTCGCACTTGCTGAGAGCTTTCCATTAACTGAGTTGCATTTTGGTATGACACAAAACTGACAACTCCCATTAAGAGAAAGGCGAATCCTAGCCCCGCCCGAATCCATTGTCCTTCGAGTGACTTCTTCATCAGCACTCCTTTTAAGCCATCTACAATCGTCACCATTCACAAAATTATGACTAGAACGGCATAATTTAACAAAGTCTGATTACAAGCTCCAATGCGAATTCTAATTGTAGAAGATGATATTCAACTCGCAGAGATGTTGACGGAAGCGTTAACCAACCGTCAATATACCGTGGATGTCGCCCAAGACGGCGAATCTGCGTGGCATTGGATTGAGCTATCGGACTATGATTTGGTGTTATTAGATGTCACCCTGCCTAAAATCGATGGGATTCGATTGTGTCAACAATTACGCGATCGCAATACTGCCATTCCGGTTTTGATGTTAACTGCACGCGATACGATCGCCGACAAAATCATTGGGCTAGATGCGGGAGCCGATGCCTATATGGTAAAGCCCTTTGACCTCGAAGAACTGATGGCTCAAATTCGCGCACTGCTGAGACGGGGCGGTACCCGAATTCGTCCTAAACTCTGTTGGGGGAGCTTATGCCTTGATCCGACAACCTACGAAGTGATGTATGGAGAGCAACTCCTGACATTAACCCGGAAAGAATATTCGCTGTTAGAACTATTACTAGCTAACGGTCGCAGAGTGTTAAGTAGACCGGGAATTATTGATCGATTGTGGTCGATCGACGAGTCTCCGACCGAAGAAGCCGTAAAAACTCATATCCGAACCTTACGGCAAAAACTCCGAAACGTCGGCGCACCTGATGATTTGATCGAAACTGTCCACGGCTTAGGGTACCGGATGAAGCAACTTGATTGAGAAGCCCCCGAAATCCCCCCGAAATCCCCCCTGTTCTCTAACATCTCCCGTGGTACTAATGAAGTCAGTAGCACTGTTTAAACAGGCTGCGAAGCGCTGTTGTGACGATTCATCTGGTTCTGATTCCTACCGCACCCTAATTCTTGAGGTCGATTCAAAGAATTAGGGTTTTTGCCCTTAAGTTCATCATTCAACAATGGTCAAGATTCTTGTTCTAGAAGATAATGTTCTGAGCCAGGATTTATTGTGCAGTTTATTGATTCCAGAAGGCTATGAAGTTGTCTGTGCCGCAGATGGACAATCAGGACTCGCACAAATTCAAGAACAGCATCCAGACCTCGTAATTTCAGACATTGATATGCCTGGAATGAATGGATTAGAAGTGTTACAACAAATTCGATTAAATCACTTAACGGCTAGCCTTCCTGTTATCATCTGTACAAGTGCTGAAGACGAGAGTTGCCGCAGATTAGCAACACAACTCAATGCAATCTATATTACGAAGCCCTTTTATCCGTCCAAACTGCTGAAAATTGTGACAGAGCAACTTACAGGTAGTGTTCTAGATGTGTGGGCATAACGTTATACTGCTCGCCCGAACTCATGACGATTGATGAATAATCCAATCACAGTATCATGCATCTTCTCAGTCTTGGAAAAACAGATCGTCTTTCTGGCAA
>NZ_JAFLCJ010000022.1:0-89160 GCF_017302695.1 Leptolyngbya sp. UWPOB_LEPTO1
CTTCAACAACACTTTAAGACAACGAGTGTCTCGGTTAGTGCGGAAAACTTTATCGTTCTCGAAGGATGTCAACAATCATATTGCTGCCATCTGGAACTTCATCCACTACTACAATGAGCAATGCCGATACATGTTTGCATGAAATCAGCCTATTTTCTACAGCATTTCCTAAAAGGCACTACCTCTAAGTCTACTGGTTCTGAGTCTATTGTCTCTGATACGCCAAGTAGACTGCTTCCAAAAACAAATCTGCTGTCATCTCAAATGGAAGCTCTTTCATCTCTAGTAAATCTCTGACCTGTCTTGCTAACTTCAGGCTGAGATCATTTTTAGCTCGATTGTCTAACATCGATCGACGTTGCAAATACTCCCGAATGACCGCAAAATCATCAGGTAACAACACGGCGACATTTTGAGTTGCGACTAGTTGATTTGCCAGCGAGTCTGCTTCTGGAGACAGCTTAAAATTCGCAGACGAGATCGGACGTTGTTCTTGAACAACCAAAGTTCCCGCGATCCAATCTCCCAAACGTTTTTCGCGTTTCGTCAGAATAATCAACAACATCCCGATAAAAGCAATATCATCGATCGGGCGAACCAATGCTCGTAAAATTGCCTGAGTCGCCCCCACTGGCTGTCCATCATCTCGAATGACTCGGATTTTGGTATAGCGTTTTCCTGGCGTTTGTCCCTGCCATAGGGTTTCAAACAGAACAAAATAGCCCGTGTAGATGGCAAACGAAAGCAGGATCGAAATGGCAGTCAACCACATCTCAATGTTTCTGGTATTTGGAAAATACTGCTGAATTTGGACAGACAGAATTAACCAAACCATTAATACACCGATCAGCAACGCACCCCAGATGAGGTAATCCACAATCAGCGCGATCGTACGATTGCCAATTCCTGCGAGCGTAAACTCTAATTCGACGCTCTCTGGAGTGCGGACTTTGATGTGGTTAAACAGACTCATGACCGTGATTCGATAAGGAGGACTATCTCAAGTCATTCCCACTTTAACCGCGATCGCGCAATTCCAAGCCAAAACCTTCTCGTCGCGCTCTCAAATCGTAGTACACCACCGCTTTAATGGTTTGCCACAGCGGAGTAATGAACGCACTGCCAATTAGGCTAATCGCAAAAAACAAGAGTGTGGCAGTCACAGCAATGGCAGGATCAGTATCTTCCCCTACAGGAAACGCTGCACCCACAAATTGAGAAGGAACGTTGACGATCAGCGTCAGGATGAATGTGACAAAGAAAATCCACTGAATCCGACCGACCGATCCTTTCGTCAGATTCCAACTGCGACCAATACAACTCGAAGCATCCAGATTATCCTCGATTGCTAACGCCGCATCATAAATAAAGACCCGAGACATAATCCGGATAAAAGTAAACAATCCAAATATGAATGCAACAACCATTAACAAGCCACCAACGATTCCTAACGGCGGATTCACCGCTGTTAATGCTGCTGTAATCACAATCAGGATGAAAAAGGCAATTAAAAAAGCCATGTATATCCCAATCACAATTAACCCCATCAGTAATCCCGCGCCTAGAAAATTCCAGACTTTTGGTTCAGTGTTTTGCTGAGCTTCAGTGAGAGTCTCTGGTTGATTAATTAATTCTTGATAAGCAAGGCGAGAGATGCGACCCGTGATTTCTGCACTTTTTGCCCATCCGTACACGGGAACAAAAATCCAAAGATAAGTCCGCAACACTAAAATCAAGTATCGTTTGAGATTGGAGCGGTACAGACGCACACCTGCACTGATCACATCTCCAACACTGAGGGGCTGAATGGGATTACTAGGGCTAAGATTAGACATAAATTTCGACGTGAATGAATCAAACCGTACGGTCTGAGGCTATCTTAGGCGAGGTTGTCCGAAACACCCGAAAATTTTACAAACTATGAATGTTAAGCGCTGGATTGCTCGACGTGAGCCGAATTGGAAACAATTAGACGAACTTCTCACCCGGATAGAAAAGCGAGGACTGCGATCGCTCTCGACACAAGAAATTAAAAGTCTTGCCAGTTTATATCGCTCGGTATCTGCCGATCTAGCCAGAGCACGCACCAATCAAGCCCAGGTTGGCAATACGCTCGTCCAGGATTTACAACGGCTCACCTCTCGTGGATATAGTCAGATTTATCAGGGATCGCGCAAGCAAGATTGGAAAACTGCGATCGACTTTTACAAATGGGGCTTGCCTGCGGTGGTGCAGGAGACGTTCGGCTATACTGCGATCGCAACCGGAATATTTTGCTTAGGTGGATTAATCGCTTGGTGGTTTTCCTGGCGCGATCCGCAGTTTCTCGAAATGATTGTTCCAGACCATCTGATTCGCACTGTACGGGATGATGGGAGACTTTGGATGGGTTCGATTCTAGGAATTGAACCAGAAGCAGCAAGCCAGATTATGACGAACAATCTAGGGGTGACTTTTCGAGCCGTTGCAGGGGGTATGACACTCGGACTATTTACGATCTTCTTGCTATTTATGAATGGCTTGCTGATTGGGGGGGTAGGCACTTTAGTGGGACAGAACAATCTCGCTTTTCCATTTTGGGCGTTTGTGTTTCCACATGGTTCGTTGGAACTTCCTGCCATCTTCTTTTCTGGCGGAGCAGGATTGTTAATTGCAAGAGGCATTCTGTTTCCAGGACAGTATCGACGGATTGATGCGATTAAAGTCTACAGTTTGAAGGCAGCACAACTCATGTTTGGAGTTATTCCCATGTTGATTGTTGCAGGCGTGATTGAAGGCTTTTTCTCACCGAGTCCAATCGTGCCTGATCCCCTGAAATATTTTGCAGGCATTGGCTTATTCATTGCATTGATTCGCTATTGCAGTCGCCAGCGAGAGCATGTTTAGCGATCGCGAGAAACTTGCTAGATCTTCTCTCGCAGGAGATATCAATTCATTCCTGAATTTCCTAGCTCACGGTTGCAACGCCTACTTCTTCTGGAGCTAAGTAAGGCGTTAGCACCTGTCCATCTTTGAACCAAATCACTCGCCGAGTACACCGAGCAACTTCTGGTTCGTGCGTTACCATCACAACTGTCATTCCACTCGCATTCAACTCGGTAAAAATATTCAGAATTTCCTGAGTCGTGGTCGAGTCTAATGCACCTGTCGGTTCATCTGCTAGCAATAGCACCGGACGATTGACGATCGCTCTAGCAATGGCAACCCGTTGCTGCTGTCCCCCCGAAAGCTGAGTCGGCTTATTTTGCATTCGCTGCTCTAAGCCGACTTTGATCAACGCTTCTGTTGCGCGATCGCGCCTCTCTTGAGCAGGTACATTCCCATAAACCATCGGCAACATCACATTCTCTAATGCAGTCAGTTGCGGAAGTAAATGAAACTGCTGAAACACAAAGCCCAACTTCTGATTACGAATATGAGCTAAAGCCCTATCGTCTAACTGAGCAACATCTTCTCCGTCGAGATAGTACCGTCCGGCAGTGGGTCGATCAAGACAGCCGATAATGTTCATCATCGTCGATTTACCCGACCCAGAAGCCCCCATAATCGCGCAGTACTCACCCTGTTCGACGATCAGATCGACTCCTGCTAAAGCATGAACAGTTGTATCTCCGATTCCGTAGACCTTCGTAACTTCTTCTAAGCGAATAATGACTGAATTTGGCATGATTAAGCACTCCGGAGCGCAACGATGGGGTCGAGTTTGGCAGCTTGGCGCGCAGGAATTACACCAAATCCTAAGCCGATCGAGCCTGAGACTCCAACGGCAAGAATAATGGCGGCAGGAGCAACGATCGCTTGAAGCGGCGTAAAGGCAGCCACGAGGACAACACCACCGACACCAACAACCGTTCCGATGAAGCCACCTGCTGCTGAAAGAATGACAGCTTCAATCATAAATTGCATCAGAATGTCATTCCCTGATGCTCCGATCGCTTTGCGTAAACCAATCTCTGAAGTTCTCTCCGTCACAGAAACCAGCATGATGTTCATAATGCCGATACCGCCAACCAGCAGAGAAACAGCCGCGATCGCCGCTAGCATTGCCGTCAATCCGCTCGTAATCGTACCAACGATTTGCAAAATATCTTTCTGAGTTTGCACTGTGAAATCATCATCTGTGACAATTTTGTGTCGTCGTCGGAGTAAGTTTGTAATCTGAAACTCAGCCGCCGGAATACTCGCTTCATCTTTCGCTGAAATCGAAATAAACGACAGATCTAATCCGTAGGGCGATCGACCCGTCAAAGTACTCGACATGGTCGTTAAAGGAATATAAGCCGCGTCGTCTTGGTTACTGCCAAGAAAAGAGCCTTTCGCTTGCAGAACACCGACAATCTTGAAACTGACGTTGCGAATTCGGATCTCTTCTCCGATCGGATTTTTATCTCCGAAAAACCGATTTGCCAAATCTGCGCCCAACGTGACGACTCGCTGATTTCGCTTCAAGTCAATCTCGGAAATAAATCGCCCTTTTTCAACATCAAAGCTCCGCACCGTCAAGAATTCAGGAGTCGCACCCACAATCAGCGACGTAGAATTTCGACTGCCATACACCACTGGAAACGAAGCATTTTTCTGGGCAGAAACGCCTGCTGCGCTCGGAACTTGTTCGGAGATCGCTTTTGCATCGTCCCAGACTAAGGTTCTCGGGATATTATTCGTCCGTTGCCGTGCCTGATTTCCGCCCGGTGACACAAACAATACATTCGGTCCCAACGATTCAAATTGCTCAGAAGCAAGCCTTTGCGCGCCTTGTCCAATTCCAATCATGGCAATAACCGACGCATTGCCAATGATCATTCCCAACATTGTCAAACTACTGCGAAGCTTGTTGGCAGTCAGCGTCTTCGCTGCCATTTTTAAGCTCTCACCAAAATCCATTGCTCTACCCTACTGATTGGAATTCTCGATTTTCTGTCCTGCAGGTGGCTGTACGTAAATGCGATCGCCTGCCTTAATTCCCTCTAAAATTTGAGTCTCGTTATCAAAACTCAGTCCAGTCGTCACGGTTTGGAAACGCGGTTTATTGTTCTCACCGGGAACCCAAACGCCTGTTTTACCTTTCTGAGTTGAAAGCGCAGCCGTCGGAACAACCAGCGTTTCAGGAATCGAATCGCCTAAGAAACTGACATCGGTATTCATCTTCGATCGCAGTTTGTCGCGTCCTGTGAGAATATCAATCCGCACTGAGAAAGATGTCACATCCCGCTCTGTCACGGCTTCAGGAGCAATTAAGCGCACTCGACCTTTAAACGTTTCTTGCGGATAAGCATCGACTCGAATATCGACTTCTTGACCGCTTTTGATCTGAGCAATATCCACTTCTGGCACTTTCGCCCGCACTTCTAATCCACTGGCTAAGGCGAATATCGAAGTCGATGCCGAACCATCTGCTCCCGCACTTGCCTGAGTCGTCGGGGTGACAAACGCTCCAACGGTGGCATATCGCTGAGTAATGACTCCTGAAAAAGGAGCACGAATAAAAGTATCTTCAAGACGGTTTTGGACTTGCTGAAGCTGAGCGATCGCGGAGGCTAACTGTGCCTCAGACTGCCGAATCTCCTCCGGTCGCGCCCCATTCTGACGCTGTTCTAATTGTTGGTTCGCTTGACTCAACTGAGCTTCTGCTTGGCTCAACTGAGCACGAGCTTGACTCAGCGTTTGACTCGCATTCTGTTCCCGTCGCACAAATTCATCCAGTGAATTCGCCGAAATTGCCCCCTGGCTTGCCAGATCTCGCTGTCGGCGCGTTTGAGTTCGAGCAAAATCTAGCGCAGAGTTCGCATCCGCAACTAATCCTCGCACTCGCTGCACTTCGCCTTCTGCTCTCGCAACTTCTGATTCTCCTTGGCGCAGTTCTTCAACCCGCGTTCCCGCTCTCAATTGATCTAACTTCGCCTCAGCCTCCGCAACTCGCGCTTGAGCCTGATTGCGTTCTGCTTCAATATCTTGGCTTTCCATTCGCGCCACAACCTGTCCTTGCGTCACCTGATCGCCTTGATCGACTAGCAACTGAACGATCTTCCCGGCAGTTTTCGGACTTAAATTAACCGTGCGAACTGGGATAATCTCGCCACTCGCTGAAATTCTCGCAGTCACGGTCTTCGATTCGACAGAAATTGTAGCGGTTTCCTGACGAGGGCTAGACTGCCGTGAAGCCAGAAATACACCACTTGGAATCGCGATCGCGCCTGCTGCAAGCAATGCCAATACCCAACGAGATGGCTGACTTTTGCCAACCTTGCCAAAAAACGGAACTTGCATGTTCAAACTCACCAAACTCGGTGAAACACTAAATACAAAGGAGCGCTAATCCACATCTGCTTCACAATGACTTCATTTCGCATCCGAAAGATTCCTGAGGCGACGGATGTGAAGCGATATGTATTACTCGTTTACAAATTTTAACGTAATTGTCAAGGTTTCGTGTAGAGCCATAAGTATTGATTCTAGGCTCTCTACTGCTGGGTAGATTTCTATATCGAAATTTCCGAACAGAGACACACAGGCAGAAATCTCTGTTGATCTCAATCAAATCACGGGAAATCTTAAGATTGTTGCCGTCCAAAGCGATTTGGACGGCATTAGAAATCAGTATCATAGGCATAGTATTCTTGCTGACACGATGCCGAAGATGCTAAGAAAGAGGTCTATGAAGTGCCGTATTTTCCAGTATGGCATTCTCGTAGTCACTCTGGAGAATCCGAAACAACCGCAAGTTTAGCCGATGAGAAATATTTTTTTTGTAAATCGGTCTAAAAGCGTTCGGATTCTTGAAAGCCAGCCTGCATTCAGTACAATAAGCGACTGATTGCTTTTTGCCCTCAGCCTGTGACGATGACAGCCTATGAGTCCCTTGCCCAACCGACCACTCCAGCCTCCTAAATCCTATGCCGCCGAGACTGCGGCTGAAGGCTCTGACATGCCACAATCCCCAGATGCATCTGATCCAAAGCCGCCGACCGCCCAGCGCCCGCTGGTGCGACCTGTCGCGCGCCCTCAACCTGCTCCTGCGGCTCCGACCTCACCTCCGCCTGCTGTGGAGAAGCCTCCTGAGCCAGAGATCGAATTGTTTGATCCTGCAAGTTTGCGCCAGCAGCCGATTCCGGCTCCGAGCGAACCGATGCAGTATCGTGCGATCGGGCTTTTGAGAGGTCGCTATACTCCGTCTGAAGAACAGTTCACGCGGGGCGAGATGAAGACCGCAGATGGAACCACGATCGAAGCCGTGCTGCTCGGTCGGGTGATGAGTTTAGTGAAAAACCATTTAGACCTCGAACAAGAGCATCTCTGGGTGGTGTATCCGCGCACTCGTGAGAAGCACGAAGATCTGCATGTTCAGATCGTCGGAGTTTGGGAGCCTGAAAATCTCAGTAAGTCTGAAGAAGAGTCAGAAGCCGAGGAAACCCCGAATTATCTGCCTTCTTCTGAGGTAGAAGATAATTACTTTTCGATTCGAGGCGAAGTGATTTTTCACACGCCTGAAGAGAAGTCGATGGTGATTAAGATTCAGCAAGCTCCACGCAAGAAAGACGATCGTGCAAAAGCCTTCAAGCTGAAATTGCGCGGTGAGTTGACCGGAAAATCGGTTGGATATTTCTGGGAAATTAACGCGAAGCGCGAAGGTGCAGATCTGGTCGTCATGACTGCTAAGTCGATCGGCATGATTCCGCCTCGGAAGAAGTCGAAAGAGGAGATCGAACGCGGTCGCTTCTCTCGCCCAGGCGGGCGTTTTGGCGGCGGCGGTGGTGGCGGCGGCAGAAGACCGTTCGGCGATCGTAGACCGAGTGGCGGCGATCGTAGACCGTCAGGAGCTGCGCCTCAACCACAGGCGGCTCCGCGTCGGACGGAACCTCTTCCCAAGCCCGTGAAACGTCGAACCGACGAAGGCACGGACAACGTAACAAGCGAAGCATAGGCAAAACGGGGCGATTCTGAGGGATCGCCCCTATTTTTTAGCAATGAATTCTGAAACTGCACTCAGTAGGGCTTGTGGTTCATCTAAACGGATGAGATGTCCACTGTTCTCAAAAATTTTCAGCTCTGCGTTGGGAATCGCGTTGGCAATTTCTTCTGAGAATTCGGGTTGGCAGATCCAATCGTGCCGTCCGCCAATGACGAGCGTAGGAACAGTGATTTTGTGAAGCTGATCGAGAACGTTATACGATCGCAAAAATCCTCCAAACGCCATGTTAATTGCATCGATCGAGAGAATGGTACGCGATCGACCTTCTGTAACCGGATGATTCACAGAATACAGCGGCTGCATGATGCGGAAATAGTCGGCAAGTTGCTCTTCGGTTTCAAAGTTGCCATTCCAGAGATATTGGGAGATCGCGATTTGTTCGGGGGTGCCTCGTTCGTTGAGAATTGCTTGAGCACGTTTGAGAAAGCGGAAATCGGGAACAGTGGCGATCGCGATCAGATGAGAGAGATTTTGGGGATAGCGAGTGGCATAGGTTAGAGCAACCATGCCCCCGTACGAACCGCCGATCGCAGCAATTTTCTCGAGTCCCAAATATTGTCGAAGTGCTTCCATATCTTCGACATTTTGATCGAGCGTGTAAGTTGATTTGTCGCCTCTTGCCGATCGTCCTTGTCCGCGATGATCAAAGTAGACGAGCTGCAATTGATCACTCAGGGCAGAGAACGTCGGCTTGTAAGAACTATGATCCGCACCAGGACCACCATGAATCAGGAAGGCGATCGGCTTTTCTCGCATACGATCGCCATCGGGAACGAGTCCTGCGCCTTCAATATCAAAGTAAATCTGTGTATCCCGAATCTTCGCAAACATAGAGCACTCCTGTTTGATTCATAAGGTCTTGCAAGTTGGGGGAACAGGGGAACGAGAAGCGATTTCCCTATTCCCCTATTTCACACCGATTTAAGACTGTTATGAAATCTACATCGGCTAGTAAGGTTTTTAGAAATTGGCTGGTGAGAGGTGCAGCGATAGCATGACAGTCCAAACGATTTGAGCTTGTCGGAATTTGAGATTAAACCACTCTTCTAGGTTTACTGTTTGATAGGAATCCGGATCACAAACTGTGCGCCCTGATTAGGCTGTGAATAGCACTCTAGTTTGCCACCATGTTGTTCAACGATGATTTTATAGCTCAGGGATAATCCCATACCAGTTCCTTTCCCAACTGGTTTTGTGGTGAAGAATGGATCAAAAATCCGTTCTTTAACTTCTTCAGGAATTCCCGCACCATTATCGACCACTTCTATTTCGATCCATTGAGCGTCGATCGAGGATGTGCGAAGTGTGATCTGACTGGGATGATCTTTGATGTCTTGCAGGGTTCGTTTTTCGTTCTGGTCTTCCAAAGAATCGATCGCATTACTGAGCAGATTCATCAATACCTGGTTGAGTTGTCCAGGATAACATTCCACGATCGGCAAATTGTCATATTCCCGAATGACCCCGATCGCTGGACGGTTTTTACTTCCCTTTAACCGATGTTGCAAGATCATCAAGGTGCTTTCAATTCCCTCGTGAATATCGACGGCTTTAAATTCTGATTCATCCATGCGCGAGAAGTTACGCAACGACAGCACAATCTGACGAATACGATCAGTGCCAGTCTTCATTGAAGTCAGCAGTTTCATCAAATCTTCCTGCAAGAATTCGAGGTCGATTTCTTCAGCCTTCGCCTCAATCTCTGGCATCGCATCGGGGTAATACTTGCGGTAAAGCTGTACAAAATCTAATAAATCCCACGCATAGGTTTGTAAATGATTCAGATTAGCGTGGATAAAGTTGACTGGATTGTTGATTTCATGAGCGACACCCGCGACCAGTTGACCTAAACCAGACATCTTTTCGCTCTGAACGAGTTGGAGTTGAACGCTTTGTAGCTCTTCCAGGGTTTTTTGGAGAGTTCGAGTTTGCTGCGTCAGTCGGACTTCAGATTCGAGCAATTGTTCAGCTTGAGCTTGAGCTTGCAGTGCAGTATTCTCCATCCGGGCATAGAGATCTCCTTGTTGAATCGCAATCCCTAGCTGACCCGCCAGGCGATACAGTAGATTGCCTTCTTCCTCCTTCCAAACTCTAGGGTGACTACATTGATGCACAATCAGCAAGCCCCAGAGTTGATCGCCCACCATGATCGGCACAATCAGATTAGCTTGCACCTGCAAGCGTTGCAAGAACTGAAGATGCGTTGGATCTAACCCCGCTTCAAGCACATTGTTAATGGCTCGAATTTGACCCTGGCGGTATTTTTCAAAACATTCACCGGGCGCACAATTATCTGCTGCCTCGCCTAGGGTAGGAGACCAAGGTTCTGCCACATCTTCAAGTGAAACCTGTCCCCGCCAATCCGCATTAAATTGGTAAATTAAAGCGCGATCGACAGCAAATAGTTTCCGCACTTCGGAGACTGCTGTTTGCAAAATCGTCGGAAGATCCAGAGATTCTCGAATCTGAGATGAAAGCTGGTTGAGCAGTTCTTCCTGAGTTGCTAAGTCTCTGAATTTTGCTTCGGATTCCTTGAGACGATTTTCAGTACGCTTTAACTCAGTGATCTCATTAAACGTACAAACCATCTGAGTGACCGCAGCATTCGATAATTTCAAAGGAACAGCATTAACTAGAAGCGCCGTTGGTTCTTGCTCCTCAGCTTCAACATAAATCACAGCATTCTGTACTGGCTGTTTGGCAAGGATGTTTTGCAATACAGGTTGCATTGAATGAAGCAGCGGATTCTCTGAATCCTCAAGCAAAGTTGAATCCAGGCAGCTTGTAATACCTTGATTCCACAGCTTTTGTAGGTCTGCTTCACTGGAGAAATGTAATAGATCGAGCACTGCGCGATTGGATAACTGAATTTGAGCATCTTCTTCAACCACCAACACACCAACTTGAATGCCTTGAAGAATTGTTTTGAGATATTGTTGGCTCTCCTGAATCGCCTGGGCATAGATGATTTGAGCAGATAACCGCCGATCGAAAAACGCGGCTAGTAATGCGAGTCCTAAAATAATCAGCGTGCCAACAATCACAGCAGCAGCTAAAGGGACTACGTTTTTGGGGGGTTGTAAGCTTGACTCCGCGAGCATATTAGACATCGGCATGAAACAGGCGGCAGCCATGCCAGTGTAGTGCATCGTCGGAATTGCTATCCCCATAATTAAGGAAGCTAAGAGTTTTTTCCAGAGTTGGCGCGATGTGGTTTCTTCTCGCAACTGGAAGACCAAAAACAGTCCTGCAAACGAGACAGCGATCGCAATCAGAACCGAGAGCGCAACCACGCGAACGTCATAGTGGATGACTGCCGAGGCATGCATTGAAAGCATACCGATATAGTGCATAGAGGCAATCCCCAAGCCCATGCAGATACTGCCACCTAGAAGTTGAGACCAGCCCAATGTTGGACGACTAACCAGAAATAGCGCCAATCCTGAAGCAATCATGGCTGGCGCAATCGAAACAAGAACGGTGAGAAAGTCGTAATTTACCAGAACAGGCAATCGGAATGCCAACATACCAATAAAGTGCATTGACCAGATGCCGATGCCCATCGAAGCAGCACCACTGAACAACCAAATCTTTTGAACTCGGCTTTGGGTTGCAGTCACTCTTCCAGCCAGATCTATAGCAGAGTAGGAGGCTAAAACAGCGATGAGCACTGAAACAAGAACAAGTTGAAGATTATAACCAGTGGTTAAAGAAGCCATAGACCTAAGGAATGTGAGAAGGCAGGGGAAATGAATAATAGAGATGCTTCGATCGCACTGCTTCCTAAGTCATCTCTCTAAGCTAAAAAAGAACAACTTTGTCAATTCGTTTTGTGACAATCAATTGGAGCAGAATTCTAAATTTTGTCTGAGAAAAGCATTTTCTAGAGACTATGTGTCTAGTAATTCCCAATCAATGCAAATCATGGTCTATGCCTGAAGATAGAAATCGATCATTCTGTCTCACATTTAAGAAAAGTGTGAGCGCTAATCTCAATCAAATCAAATCATCCATAAGGTAACAATCGAGTGCCGGAAAGCCAGTTATTCAGGGCTTTCCTAGAGACTAAAGTGGATGAATGGATGGAAAAAAGACTAAATCAATCTGAGATCCAAGGAGTTGGATAGATTTAAGTTTTCTTTTAGAATTGCGAGTTTCAGATATTTATAGAATGGGAAATAAACTTAAGAGATTTAGACAACCAGATAACGGTAAAAAAACACAAGAAGAATTAGCTAAAAATTGCTTAGAAAATTAAGAAAAAATGAACCAATAAGATCGGCTAGGAAGTTATAAGGGATGAGGAGAGCTATAAAGATCATGACACAGCGGCAGTTCACAGAACAGTAGATTCGCGTATTAATCTCGGAGGGATACGGTAGGGGGATTGAAGCGCACGCGATCGAACTTTTTTAACCACGATGATTCATCGCTGACCCTACCTCAAGAAGTTCCGCAAAGCTATCGAGCGACGCTACAGCAGGATGAGGACGTGAGCGATTAGACAAGTTTGAGACTGATCGAGAAGCATTGCGAACTGGGGGTTAATCAATCTCTAAACCTTTTGGCTCTAATCTTGAAAAAGCACTCTTAATCCTTCAGACAGGGTGCGATCGTTGCCACCACCGATCGCGCTAACGCATCATAGTCATATCCGCCTTCTAACCCAAACACAATCTTGCGAGTCAGCCCCAAACAGTATTCTGTAAACACACGATAATCATCAGGCTGGAGTGAAACGCCTGCTAAAGGATCGGCAGCATTCGCATCATATCCAGCACTAACGATCAGCAGATCCGGCTCAAATTCACTTAGAAATGGAATCACTTTCTGCTGAAAGAGCGGGTCATAGTCTGCGATCGTACTTCCCGCCGACACAGGCAAATTCAAAACATTCTGATAAAACCCTTTTTCAGAAGCATCTCCTGTTCTCGGATATTGAGGCGATTCGTGCAGCGAACAGAAGCGAATGTTCGGATTCTTTTCGACGATCGCTTGTGTGCCATTCCCGTGATGCACATCCCAATCGAGAATCGCAACGCGATCGCACTTTTGCAGCGCGTAATGAGCCGCGATCGCAGCATTACTCAGTAAGCAAAATCCCATACCCAAATCTGCGATCGCATGATGTCCAGGCGGGCGTGCCATCACAAAACAAGGCTGACCCGAAAGCGCCATCTCAACCCCATCAATCCAAGCATTGACCGCAAGCAGTGCAACTTCATAGCTGCGTGGAGAAATCACAGTTTCACCATCGACAAACCCACCCCCGCGATTTGCAGTCAACCGAACTTGATCTAGATAATGCTGAGTGTGAACCGCTTGAACCGATAAAAGGGGAGATCGAGTTTCGACCGGAGTCGGAAGTTGCCAGTGAATCTGACTGGGGAATGTTGCTTTTAATGCAGCTTGAATTGCAGTCAGTCGCCCAGAGTTTTCGGGGTGAAAATGCCCCGTATCGTGCAGCAGAAACTCATCGGAATAGATCACCGGAAACATAAGCGGATATCTGCAATAGATTCAGTTTTTCACTATAGCAACTTATTCTCGCTTTCTCGGTCGTCCCAAGGCTGTGATGTACAAGACCGCTTCATCTTCGGGAATCCCTAAGACTTCATTGACTTGATCATCAAAGAATCCACCAATGCCACTTGCGCCTAGACCGAGGTGAATGGCAGCCAGATTTATTCGTTGTCCAAGATGTCCGGCATCCATATGCAGATAGCGATACACTCGATCGCCATATTGCTCGATCGCCGTGCGTAAATCAGCCGTGTGAAACACAATCGCACTCGCATCTCGCCCTAAATCTTGTCCTAAGCAAAGAAAATGTAGTTCTCGGCGAAAGTTTTTAAACCGAATCTGCCGAAGTTCTTGAGTCGCAGGCGCATAGTAATAACATCCATCCTCCAGGTCTTGAATCCCAGATACCGCAATGAATGTCTCCACCAAGCTTAAATCAAAATAATCAGGAGATCGATCGAAGTTTTGCTCAATGTAATGCTGAGGTTGATAAGTAAAATCGAGGACAGCGCGAAGTTCATCCAGCGATAGCTTCTCTCCACTAAACGCACGAGTGGAGCGACGGTGAATGATCGTTTGTTCAAGTCCAGATAAATTCGGACTCCAATCGATCGGTGGACAAGTCATGGAAACCTTTAAGCAGAACGGAAAATTGTACTTATCCTGCTGCGCTTTCGGTTCAGGAACTTGCCAATTTACTTTTGCATTCGGATTGTCGGGAATTTGGGTGGCTTGATGAAAATAGCTCAATAAACTGCCGTCTGGAATACGAGGATACTCTAGCTGAGGAGTCGTGGGTAGCGCAGTGCGAGCTAGGGGCAAATTTTCGCGCAGTTCTCGTAAATCTGCGATCGGTAACACTGCGATCGCACCTTCTTGATTCACGTCAAAATACAGCAATTGATTGATCGCTTCGTCGGCAAATCCCCCAATCAAATGGGGACGAAAATCAGTCATCGCACAGGCAAGTTCAATGTTGCCCAGTAAGTGCCCACTGTCGAGAAAAATCCGTCGATACGCTCGATCTTGATACCGCCATACCGAGCGGAAAAACACAGCAGAAACCACGATCGCAAGCTGTGTATCTTCGAGCACTGGATTCCAAAAACACGCCGATTGTAAAGCTGTCCAGACATCACTCTGCCAAAAATGAACCAGCGTATGCGTTTTCGATTGATAGTTGTAGAGTCCGGCAGGAAGATAGGGAGTGCCGCGTGAGATCAAATATATCTCCGCCGGATAAAGACCGCCTGCCGATGGGGACGATCGCAGATAATGCGGTTCGCCATTGGTGGGGATTGCTCCGGTCAAACCGTAACTACAAACTAAAAGCTTAGAGAGCCTTTGCCACCAAATCGTCTCATCGCCTTGGTTGGTCTCTTCGCTCAGATAGGGCTTCAAATCGAACGATGTGCCAAATCGGTATGCTTTGAACGGAATGGGTTGTTCTTCCCAATTTAGGGCTTGGCTTTTGGCATGAATCGTTTGGGGGTCGTATTTGGTACGTTCGTGATAGTGTTGAGCGATCGACACTTGCAAGTCCGGCATAGTCCTGGTTCGGCAGCGTACTGTTTCTGATATTGACACGAGATGGGGTTGAGAGCTAGTCGTTCGCAGAACAACTTGATTCCAAGATAGAGACTTTTCAATTTCTTGGATTGCCGTTCCCCATATTTTCAAGATCTTTTTTGGATGATCCCTAAAGAAAATGTTAAGTATCCTTAACCTATTACAATTCTTTTTTACATTTTTGTAATGAGCGTTGATTGGTGGACTTTAGAACGGTAATGGATACGATCGCAGCAGAAGAGCTAATTTCAAGGTACAACCAGGGAGAGCGGAATTTTGAACGGTGTAACTTAGAACAAGCAAACTTTTTTGAGGCGATGTTAGTCGATATCAATTTGGCTGAATGTCGCTTGAATCGAGCCTATTTACCGTATGCGAATTTGCGACAGGCGAATTTGACATCGACTCAGTTACAGTTCGCAGAGTTGAGTGATACCCAACTGCATCAGGCGAATTTATCAAATTCAGATTTACAGCAGGCGAAAATTTCGCGATCGGATTTGAGTTTTGCAAATCTAAGCGGAGCAAATTTGACGGGAGCCGATTTAGCGGGAGCGGATTTGAGAAACGCCGATCTCAGCGATGCAGATTTAAGCAATACGGATCTGCGTCGCGTGAATTTCCGCGATGCAAATTTGAGCGGCGCGAATTTGAGCCGAGCCAATTTGGATCGAGCAATTGATCTCAACTTAACAGGTGCGATCGTTGATGCCTTTACGATTTACCCGGACGGACATCGCCATGCGGACTAATCTCCGCTCACACTAATCTCCGCTCACAAAGGCTTGCATTTTCCATTCCCCTTGTTCTTTGCCAAAGAAAACTCGATAACCGACTGGACTGTAAGCATATCGACTCGAAACATATCCGCGTTTATCATTGGGCAGTACGATCGGAGTCCAACCATTTGGATCATCCAGTCTTAGCGCCTCTTTTGCAGCGGCATTCTGAAAGGTTTCCATGTCATACTTGACAATTTCGTTGGTCAGAGTAGCGATGACAGCAGCATTTTCCTGAGGTTGCGATCGCACATTCACATTTTGTCCGACTACGACAATGGCAGAAAAAGCATCGATGTTCGCATTACTCTTCTTGATAGCTTCGTCGAATTGATGAAATACAGTTGGGCAAGAATAGGCTTGAGCCTCCTGCGAACAACCAAGCGATAAGGCTTTTTCCAGGGATGTCCAGAAAGGAGATTTGGGATTGTCGGGATTGAGATAGTTAATCGATCGATGTTCGCCAAAACTGAAGCGAGTTGCTGGGGTGACAATACTGCGAATATATTTTGCATCGCGATCGCGAACCGCTTGTTTTGTACGATCGAGAAATTTCGCAAATTCTGGCGATTGCACAGACTCATCGACTAGAGTAATCGGCTGACGAGAAGATGCAGGCGTGGGAGAAGTTGCAACTGGGGGATTGAATTTCTCTGTTGAGGGGGTAGATGTGGGAGCAGGTTGAGGTTGTTCAACTGGCGGTTGCTCAACTTTTTCTGCGGTCGGACGTTGATAGGTGACGGTCGCGATCGTTGATGCGACGGCGGCAGTTAGCACCACGGCTCCAGTCAAAAGTGCAGTTTTGTTCATATGCGTCAGTACCTGAACTGAGACGATTTAGGCACTGTCCTCTTGTCTATAGATTCATGAGCGAGGAAACAGGTTCCGGATCAGGAGATGGTCTGTCCCACTAGAGATAAAGTTATCATCTAGCTCAGATCAGCACAGCACCAAAATTAACCAAAAGGAGTCCATCTTGGAGACGAATGCGTGGGAGCGATTCTCTGCTGAAAGGCAGATTCTTCATTATCCTTACCCGACGATGAGACAGGTTGTGATGGGAACGCGAGGAGCCGTTGCAACTAGCCAGCCTTTAGCAACGTTCGCAGGCATCCAAATGCTACTTGCAGGTGGAAACGCGATCGATGCTGCCATTGCAACCGCGATCGCGCTCACGGTTGTCGAGCCGACCTCAAACGGCATTGGCTCTGACGCTTTCGCACTGGTCTGGGATGGCAAACTGCATGGACTCAATGCTTCCGGCAGAAGCCCGCGTCATATTCCAGTCGAAACGCTGCTCAATGCTCCGAGAATGCCTGATTTAGGCTGGAAAACGGTGACGGTTCCGGGTGCGGTTTCTGCTTGGCGATCGCTCTCAGAGCGTTGGGGAAAGCTACCGTTTGAAAGGC
This sequence comes from Leptolyngbya sp. UWPOB_LEPTO1, assembly GCF_017302695.1. Lineage (NCBI taxonomy): Bacteria > Bacillati > Cyanobacteriota > Cyanophyceae > Leptolyngbyales > Leptolyngbyaceae > Leptolyngbya > Leptolyngbya sp. UWPOB_LEPTO1. The sequence goes on from NZ_JAFLCJ010000022.1 coordinate 17,250, forward strand.
TGTTTGAACCTGCGATTGAATATGCGGAGGCAGGCTTTCCGGTTTCTCCTGAAACGGCTCGGGCTTGGCAACGAGCCGAGCAAATTTTTACTTCATTTTCAGGCGCGGAATATCAGCCCTTTCAAGCGGTCTTTTTTCCGAATGGACGTGCTCCTCGTGCAGGCGAAATTTGGAGCAGCCCGAATCATGCAAAAACGCTCAGATCGATCGCTCAAAGCCAAGGAGAGTCTTTTTATCGAGGGGAACTCGCAGACGCGATCGCCCAATTTGCAGAACAGACAGGAGGATTCATCGATCGCACAGATTTAGCCACTCATCAAGCAGATTGGGTGACTCCGATTTCAACCAATTATCGAGGAGTCGATGTTTGGGAAATTCCACCGAACACGCACGGAATTGCAACCTTAATTGCTCTGAATATTTTAGAAGGATTCGACTTGACTCAATTTCCACGCGATTCGGTCGAGAGCTTCCATTTGCAGATTGAAGCAATGAAACTCGCATTTGCGGATGTCGATCGTCATGTGAGCGATCCTGCATCAATGATAGTTTCCAACGCTGATCTCTTAGATAAAACCTATGCCGCTCAAAGACGACAACTCATCCGTGACACCGCTTTGCCGGAAACAAGTTCAGGACTACCCAAAGGTGGAACCGTCTATCTAGCAGCCGCAGATCAGGACTTCATGGTGTCTTTTATTCAATCGAACTATGCAGGATTTGGTAGTGGCATTTTAATTCCTGGTACTGGAATTGCACTTCAGAACCGGGCTTCAGGTTTTTCAACTCAAGCTGGACACCCCAATCAAGTTGCACCGAGTAAACGTTCCTATCACACGATCATTCCTGGCTTTTTGAGTGTCAATGATCAACCGATTGGAGCTTTGGGTGTGATGGGTGGCTTTATGCAACCTCAAGGTCACTTACAGATGGTTGTCAACCTCATCGACTATGGAATGAATCCGCAAACGGCTTTGAATGCTCCACGCTGGCGATGGTTCGCAAAAAACCAAGTTTTACTAGAGCAGACTGTGCGATCTGATATTGCGATCGCACTGACCGACAGAAATCACCAAATTCAACTCACCGCCGAACCGAGTGCATTCGGACGCGGACAGATGATTCTCAAGTCTGGCAAGGTTTTGATTGCAGGTTCAGAACCGAGAGCAGACGGATGTGCGATCGCATTCTAAACCTCAGCATTGCGAAACCAAATTTTGAGACCACATCAGCCCAGTGAATTCCATGCACCAGGCTCGATATGGTTTGAATCTGCACACCTAAGCAACATTTGACCAACGACTGTACGCATCGGCAAGCTTTTCATCGTAGCGATTCACACGATAGCTCTCGCCATTGTAGCGAAGCGCAAATCCTGCCCAATCGCGGTTAATCAAAAAGCGATCGAGACGATTGCTCTTGATGAAATTGAACATCGCTGCAAGCTGCTTTCCTTCACTCTCATGCATATCTCGCACAAACGATTCAGCATCCCGATAGCCCGCTGCACTATGATTGAATCCCATGATTTGTCCGAGTCCCCAAGAAGCAGACATCAAAGCCGCATTTCGATTCAAATTCACTGCTTTATACAATCGATCCCATTCACCTGCGCCCCCAATATAGAGACTACGGTTCCAAACCGGACTGGAAATATCCCCATTGCTATTATCAAAGCGCCCATTCGTAAACTCTGAGAACCAATGCGCCTCAAATAGAATCTTCGGTCTACCATCCCGCAAAAATCCAGACCCTGCGGCTTCAACTTCGACAACTGCTCTCACTGCTGCAACCTCACAGCCAATCGATCTAGCAACATCTTGAAAATCTTTCGGTTGTAGCGATCGCACTGGACGGACAACCTCAATCTGAGGAATCGCAGGCTCCAACAACATCAAAGCTGCTTGCGGTGAAAGCTCATCGGCTTGAAAGCCATAAACTCTAGTAAACCCGGCATAAGCCGTTTGCGTTCTGCCTCCCCAGAGTCCATCGATTGATCCAGGCTGGTGTCCCATTGCATCTAATCCTTGTTGAATCTGACGAACCAATCGAGCATCTGTGTTGATTCGATTCATTTGCCAAATTAAGACATCACTGGCAATGGGACGTAGCCCAGTCGGTAAAGCTTGAGTTGCTGGAGCAAAGCGAGGAGACGAACTAGGAGTTGGAGTTGGGGTCGGAGCCGGGGTTGGAGTTGGGGTTGGAGCCGGAGTTGGGGTTGGGGTCGGAGTCGGGGTTGGGGTCGGAGTTGGGGTCGGAGTCGGGGTTGGAGTTGGGGTCGGTTGTTGAACTGAGGTCGGAGTTGGGGTTGGGGTTGGAGCAGGCGTGGGGGTCGGAGCAGGTGTGGGGGTTGGAGTTGGAAGAGATTGACGCCCTAGTAGCAACTGGGCAGCCCGAGGAGTCACTTCGGTCCCTCTAAGCTGAGCGCGGGTTGCAAAAGCAGTATAAGCCGCTTGAGTACGACTGCCCCAGATTCCATCAATGGGTCCAGGTTGAAAGCCTAAATTTGTCAAGCGCTGCTGAAGCTCTCTGACGATTGTTTGTACATTTTGAATCGTCGATAGTGCGATCGTCACTGTCCCTGATGCAATATTATTTAGGGTATTGATGCCCAGTAAGACTTGAGCCGCACGCGGGCTGATTGCAGTGGTTGTAAACTGATTGCGAGTTGCGAAAGCAGCATAAGCCGCCTGCGTACGATTGCCCCAAATTCCATCGACAGGACCCGGTTGAAAGCCTAATGCAATCAGGCGTTGCTGAAGTTCTCGTGTCAAAGTCTGATTGGTCTGAACAGTCGTCAGATTAATAGTTGCGGTTCCTGATGCAATGCTGTTAAGGTTCATATCTCTCACCCACGCACGTTTGGCAGTCTAAATTGTAGGCATGTTTGCCCTTTATTCTTTAGAAGATCCTACGTATTTTCCAGAATTGTGAAATATTTTGTCACATCTTAATCGGTGAAACCGTTTGATAGGATATTTGAGCGGTTTTAGGTCTTTCGCGCTCATGTCTCAAACGATCGTGGTGAAAATTGGAACGTCGAGTCTAACCACTCCGGATTCGGGGATGTTAGCACTATCTACGATCGCGTCTTTGGTCGAAGTGCTCAGCCAACTCCGCGCTCAAGGAAATCAAGTGGTTTTAGTCTCATCTGGTGCCGTAGGAGTAGGTTGTGCGCGGCTGGGTTTGGTCGAACGTCCGAAATCGATGGCAAAAAAACAAGCCATTGCAGCAGTTGGGCAAGGGCGATTGATGCGAATTTATGATGATTTTTTCACTGCATTACAGCAACCGATCGCTCAAGTGTTGCTGACTCGCGGCGATTTGATTCAACGCAATCGCTATATCAATGTGTTGCATACCTTCCAGGAACTGCTAAAGCTGGATGTCATTCCGATCGTTAATGAAAACGATACCGTGTCCGTCGATGAATTGAAGTTTGGAGATAACGATACATTGTCGGCTCTAGTTGCCAGTGTGGTCGATGCAGATTGGTTGTTTTTATTAACTGATGTCGATCGCTTGTATTCTGCTGATCCGCGTAGTAACCCCAATGCTCAACCGATTACGATCGTCAAAAATCTCGATGAACTCGCAGAAGTCCAAACTGGAAGCTCTGGAACGCAATGGGGCACAGGGGGCATGGTGACGAAGATCCAAGCGGCTCGAATTGCAACTGGGGCAGGCGTGAGAACGGTAATTACTCAAGGTCGCACACCTCAGAATTTGAGCAAGATTCTAGCAGGTGAGTTCATTGGAACGCAGTTTGAACCTCAGCCTCGCCCGTTTAATGCGCGTCAGCGTTGGATTGCTCATGGATTGGTGCCGACGGGGCAAATTTACTTAGATGAGGGTGCTGTTAGAGCGATTCGTAGCAGTGGTCGATCGCTATTAGCTGCCGGAATTGTGCAGATTGAAGGAGCATTTGAAAGTCAGGAGGCAGTGAAATTGTGCGATCGGACTGGGCAAGAAATTGCGAGAGGGATTGTCAATTACAGTCATGACGAACTCGAAAAAATTCGCGGACGTCAATCCGATGAAATTCCTGAAATTCTAGGCTATGCCGGGGAAGAAACGATTGTGCATCGCGATAATTTAGTCCTGTCGTAAGGCACAATTCCTGGTACAATTTTGTCCCTGAACACCTATGTGTGAGGATCGCGTGTCGAACATTCCCTATTCATCGGATATCTTGCAGTCTGTCTCGGTTTTAGGCTTACCGATGCACCTTGTTCAGGATTATCCACGCTGGATTATGCATCGTTTGGAACAGGGTTTGGGATGCCATGTGATCACACTGAATGCAGAAATGACAATGCAAGCAGAGGAGACTCCAGTACTTGCACATATTATTCATCAAGCAGAATTAGTCATTCCAGATGGTTCGGGGATTGTCTTCTACATGCGAATTCATGGCAAGCGGGTGCAGCGAATGCCAGGGATTGAACTTGCACAGACGTTGCTTGAGCGATCGACTCAGTTTGGCGAACCCTGGTCAATTTTCTTTTTTGGGGGCGCACCGGGAGTAGCTGATACTGCAGCAGAACATTGGCAAAAAAAAGTACCCGAAATCTCGATCGTAGGAACGCAGAATGGCTATTTAAAGCCGGAAGATGAGCGGGAATTTCTCGATCGCTTGAAAATGCTACAACCGCGCTTAATTTATGTCGGGTTAGGTGTGCCCCGTCAGGAGCTATGGATTTCCCAACATCGCCACATTTGCCCAAATTCGGTCTGGATTGGGGTAGGAGGGAGTTTTGACGTGTGGGCAGGAACGAAAGAGCGCGCGCCTCAGTGGTTCTGTGATAACCATTTGGAATGGTTGTATCGGCTGTATCAGGAACCTTGGCGATGGAAACGAATGATGGCTTTACCGAAGTTTGCAGCGAGAGCGATCGTTTATCGCTTGACGAAGCAAAATCCGGTGAGTGAGCTTTAAGCCGGAGTAAGGAGATGGGGAAATGAGGAGAACCCAAACTCAGATTGCTCCCTATCTCCCTATCCGATTGCTGGCGCTGAACTACTCATAACAAAACCTCGCAGCACTTTTCCAAGTTGGAGAGCTACTGCAAGGCATAATTGTTGAGATCTAAATCCTATTTTTTCGGGAAAGTTGGCAGTTCAACTGCTGCTAAAGAGTCGAGTTTCTTTTGCGATCGCTGAGGATACACGACAGGCGAAGGGCTTTCTCCCACAGGTGGCAGATCCTCATCCGGTTCATCCCGTCGAATTCGATCATTCACACCTAATGTGATAAACGGAGAAGCAGCCGGAACAGTTGGCTCAATTGTAGGTGGCAAAGCGAGAGTCGGACTTGCTGCGACTTCCTCGACTGGCTCAATGGCAGGCATCGAATCAATGTCGATCGCAGGTTCACTGACTACAAAATTCTCAGGTTCTGTTTGCACCGCAGTCGGCTCAAACAGATGAATATCGTGATGAACAGACGGGACTTCTTCCGTCGATCGCTTAATCGTATAGCTCAGCGGTGGGCTAATCACAATCGGTTCAGGAAGCTCAACCTCAGTGTCATCTACATCTACATCAAGAGACGCTGGCTCAACTTCTGGTGCGATCTCATCTGAAATTTCTGGCTCAAACAAAATGTCATCATCTGGTGCAGTCGCCCAAGCGGCTGGAGTCAGTTCAGGTTCGTTCCAGCTTGTCGTACTATCGAGCGTCGTAGACCAAGGTTGAACTGGCTGCGCTTTGACAAAACCAACTGGCTCAGCATGACATTCACTCTGTGAAATCGCTTGATCCACAGACTCTTCAATCTTCTGAGTTGCGGACACGTCCAAGCATTTTTCTAAAGCAGCCTTGAATTGCAGCGTGTATTGCTGCTGGCGATGCAAGCGCGATCGCAAATCCCGACACGCTGCCTCAGATTGGCGCAATTGCTGGATTTGCTCATCATATTGCTGCTTGGTTAACGCACAATCTCGCTCTAACTGGGCAACTTGAGCCTGACTCGCTTCAAGCTGAGCGGTCAACGTCTCGATTAAAATCTGCTGTTTTTGATGCACTTGATGCGCTTGATCCAAATTCTGAGCCAGTTGCTTCACTTCCAGTTGAACTGCATTGATCGCCTCAACTTGTTCTGCAAGCTGTGCTTCTTGGTCTTGCAATCTTTGGCGCGACGCATCTAGGGCTTGACGCTGTTTGGCAATCATCACCGTTTGCTGCTGAGAAAGCTGAGCTTCTTTGAGCGCTCGCTGTTCTGCCTCTGCTTGCTGTGTACTCAACTGAGTTTCTAAGCGCTTCGTCTCAGAGCGCAAGGTGGCATGAGCTTCACCCAACGCAAACTCCAACTCCGCAGCCCGCGATCGCAGACGTTGATTTTGCTGCTCTAAATCCTTGACCCGAATGCCAATTTGAGTCGGTTCAGGCGTTGGTTCAGGTGCAGCTTCTGGAATGCTATCGAGGTCGATCGCATTCGGAAAGTTAACAGTTGTCCAACCCGACTCCTGAGTTGAAGGAGCTTCGATCGAATCAGCGGAAGAATTGGGAATTTCAGATTCACTCATGGGATAACCTGCAGGACGTAATCAGCTCAGCTCAGCAGAGGAGTTTAACGTTCAAGGACGTTTAATGATACTTAGTTATAGCGACAGTTCATCAGAATTGAACGTTTTCTTCTAAATTTCTGTCACACCCTCACATCACAGCTTAATTTATCAACCTTTAGAGAAAAGAATCAATGTCTTGAGGCATTGTAATTGCTGATTTTTCGTCATGTAAACTATGGCTATCCCTTTTGACGATCGCTCATGCCTCTAGAACAGATTGAAATTTTATCGACTGAAGAAGTGCGCCGAACCGTGAATCGCCTTGCCTCAGAGATTGTAGAGCGATCGGGCGATTTGTCCAAGTTAGTCTTACTGGGAATCTATACGCGCGGTGTTCCCTTGGCAAAAACGCTGTGCGAACAAATTCAAATCTTAGAGAAAATTGAGGTTCCCCTAGGCGCGATCGACATTACCTTTTACCGAGATGACCTCGACACAATCGGTGTTCGCACCCCTGCAAAAACGGATATTCCTTTCGATCTCACGGGTAAAACGGTTGTTTTAATCGACGATGTGATTTACAAAGGACGCACAATCCGCGCGGCATTAGATGCAGTCAATGACTATGGGCGACCGGAAGTCATTCGATTAGCCGTATTAATCGATCGCGGACATCGAGAAGTCCCCATTCACCCAGATTACATTGGAAAACAGCTACCCACGGCGAAAGAAGAAAAAGTCAAAGTCTATCTGCAAGAAATCGATGGACGAGACGGTGTTGAACTTATCAAAGGATAAAAATGGACGGAGCGATCGAAACCCAAAACCGCAAAGCAGACCATCTCAAAGTTTGCTTAGAAGATGATGTGCAATGTCGTGAAGCAACCACGGGATTGGAAAATTATCACTTTACACACTGCTGTTTGCCCGAACTCGATCGCGCTGAAATTGATATCAGCACTCGGTTCTTCAATAAATGCCTGAGTGCGCCGATTCTGATTTCCTCAATGACCGGGGGCACAGATTTAGCGAAGACTATTAATTACCGACTTGCTGCGATCGCACAAGAATATCGGCTGGCAATGGGAGTCGGTTCGCAGCGAGTCGCGATCGAAAATCCAGCCGTTGCAGATTCGTTTAAAATTCGCTCGATCGCTCCAGATGCCTTGCTGTTTGCGAATCTTGGTGCAGTGCAGTTGAACTATACCTATGGAATCGAGCAGTGTTTACGCGCGATCGATCTTCTAGAAGCCGATGCATTGATTTTGCATTTAAATCCTTTGCAAGAAGCGGTGCAAACCCGTGGGGATCAGAATTTTCGCGGCTTGCTCGACAAAATTGCTCAACTTTGTGAAGCGCTGCCTGTGCCTGTCATTGCCAAAGAAGTCGGCAATGGGATTTCTCAAAAAATGGCAGAAAAACTGATTCAAATCGGGGTCAGTGCGATCGATGTCGCGGGAGCCGGAGGAACCTCTTGGGCAAAAGTCGAAAGCGGTCGCGCTCAAGATCCAATCCAACGACGATTAGGCTTAACCTTTGCCGATTGGGGTATTCCGACAGCCGACTGCATTACACAAATTCGGCAAGTCGCACCCACGATTCCCTTAATCGCCTCTGGCGGATTGCGAAATGGTTTAGATGTCGCAAAAACGATCGCACTCGGCGCAGATCTCGGCGGCTTAGCCCTACCATTCTTACAAGCAGCGAATGACTCAGAAGCAGCGCTGCATCTGCTCGTCGAAATCCTTGAAGCAGAAATTACAACGGTACTCTTTTGTACCGGAACGCGAGATTTGAACGAATTAAAGCGATCGGGCGTATTGGAAAAGCGCTGAGAAAATGAGTCGTCACTGCATTTATTTTGCAAAACGGGAGAATATGGAGAACCCACACCCAGACTGCTCCCCCACTCCCCACTTCTTATTCAGTTGCCTACTAACCAAGGAAAAAATTGCGCCGAACTGAGAAATCTTAGCTATCTTTCTAGGGGCACTTGTAATGTGCGATTTATTACCCAGCCTCTACCCATGAGCTTACTCAACCTCGTCTCTTTTCTTGGTATTTTCGGCTTATGCATCATTGCGTGGCTCTTCTCGGAAAATCGCAGTCTTAAAGTGTTTCCCTGGAGAGTCGTTGCGACTGGAATCTTACTGCAATTGGTTTTGGGTGCATTCGTCTTTATCGTGCCAGGAACCCGTGATGCGCTTCAGATTTTCAGCAATTTGCTCGATAGCGTCTTTACTGCGGCAGACACGGGGGCGCGTTTTGTCTTTGGGCGCAACATCGTTCCTGCTCCTGGATCTCCACCCGACGTAAATTTGGGATATATTTTTGCCTTTCGGGCTTTGCCGACTGTGATCTTTTTCTCAGGCTTAATGGCACTCCTGCAAAATCTAGGTGTCATTCAAATCGTCACCAACGCATTCGCGAAAGTGTTCTATCTCACCATGCGGTTGAGTGGAGCAGAATCACTCAGTGGAGCAGCCAACATTTTTGTTGGAATTGAAGCCGCGATCGTCGTTAAGCCTTACTTACCCAAAATGACCCGCAGTGAACTCTGTGCCATTTTGGCGTGCTGCTTTGGGACGGCTGCTTCCTCAACCTTAGCCATCTATGTCAGTTTCTTACGTCCTGTGTTTCCCAATATTTTGGGGCACTTGGTTTCTGCCTCGATTATTGCGATTCCAGCTTGCTTTGTACTGTCAAAGATTCTGGTGCCAGAAACTGAAAAGCCTTTGACGATGGGTGGAATTCCCAAAGAAGAGAAGAAATGGTTGGCAGAAGACGGAGAAATGCTCGAAGAGGTCGCTCTAGCTGAACCGATCGAGAAAGCTAGCCCTTTAGATGCAGCGATCATCGGCTCATTGGATGGGGTAAAAATGGCGGTGTCGATCGCGGCTGTGTTGATCTTGATTCTGGGTTTAGTCTCATTGATCAATCAAATCTTTGCTGGATTAGCCACGATACCGGGTCCAATTGGCAGTACTTTCCAAGTCGTGACACTGGCAAATATTGCAGGGGTGATCTTCTTGCCGTTTACGCTCCTGACTGGGGTTTCATTGGAGTGGAATGAGCTTTGGGAATCTTCGGTAATCATTGGTCGGCGTTTACTCGAAACCGCCATTCCGCCTTATCAAGCATTAGCAGCAGCAGCAGCTAGACCCGAAAATCCGCTCAGCGATCGAGCTGTTCTAATTGTCAGCTATGCGCTCTCAGGATTTGCTCACTTAGCATCCGTGGGCATTTTTGTGGGTGGAACAATCGCTCTCATTCCTTCTCGCCGCAAAGACATTTCTGAATTGGGCTGGAAGGCACTATTTGTCGGCACATTAGCCACAATGATGATTGCCTGTGTCGCAGGTGTATTTGACACGGGAGGCGCGGGCATTCTAGGCGAGAAAGAACCGATTGTCGCCCCTAGTCCACAGCCAAGCGTTTTGCCAGTTCCGGCAACTCCACAGTCGGTGAAAGTTTCTCCGAAACCTACAAAATCGCCACAACCGAGTTCTACTCCTCGCTAAAAACTTGAGCAGCAGTAAAGTCGAGACTGGGAAAAGTGGGAGAGACAATGAGTTCATGATTTGCAAAAACGCCGAACGTAACGTAGTCGCGATCGCGCAATTCTAGAACCGTAATCGAACGAGTTTGAGGATCAAGAATCCAATATTCAGGAATTCCGCGCTCAGCATACTGGGCGCGTTTTCTGTTGAAATCTCGATCGCGGTTTTGACTTCCCGGACTGATCACTTCTGCGACTAACTGTGGAGGTGGCATATCTGCTTTTATCGTTAACCGAGTTTTCGTAAGCGCAATATGTTCTGGACGCAAAATGACAACATCCGGATACCGATTTGCAGCATCCTTTTTTTCTAAAACAGGGACTTGAATCTCACACTGATGAATGCGAACCCATCGACGAGGGAGGAGCGCAGCGAATAAATCTCGCAAATTCAAAGCGAAGAAGTTATTCTCTTCTGATTCGGGTGGCACTTGGACGAGTTCTCCATCGATCAATTCGTAGCGTCCTTCGAGTTCGAGATCATCGCCCGCTGCAAAATATTCCTCAAAGCTAGAGAATCGCAGTTTCGCCTGAGTCATGTTCTGCTGCCTCTTATCAGACCGTGCGTTGATTATATCAAAAGGTGTTTGAGACTTCGGAATGCTATAGTTTTTCCTGATCTCAAGTGTGTTTGAACGTGATGAACTTCTCTACAGCATTAAAAGCGATCGTGCCCAGTCAAGATCAAGTTGGCTTGCGTCGTGCCTGGTATTGTGCGATCGTCTTTTTTACCATCACATTGATCATCTCAATCAATCGCTATTTCACGTTCTATACCTCTTACGACCAAGGACTTTTCAACCAAGTCTTCTGGAATAACCTGCACGGGCGTTGGTTTGAGAGTTCACTCACCTCTGGAAATTCCGTTGCTACGATTCAAGATGGCGTTACTCCAACCGTATCTTTTGTCCATTTAGGACAGCATCTTGTTTTAGATTTTCTACTCTGGTTGCCCTTATATGCGCTCTTTCCTCACCCTCTGACCTTGAGCTTTTTGCAAGTTGCTTTAATGACTGTGGGTGGCTTAATGCTTTATGCGTTGGCACGACATTACCTTGCACCGCAGCTATCTGTTTGGATTACTGCAAGTTACTACAGCGCGATCGCAGTTGCAGGTTCTACGATCGCAAACTTCTACGAACACTGTCAAATTCCACTGTTTGCCTTTGGGACATTACTCGCATTAGAAAAAAAGCAATGGGTCTGGTTCTGGATCTGTGTTGTTCTAGTCTTAGGCGTTCGCGAAGAAGCAGGCATTATTCTCTTCGGGATTGGGGTGTATCTCCTGCTGAGTCGTCGGCATCCCTGGATTGGTTTAGCACTCTGCATTCTCAGTTTTAGCTATGTTGCTTTTGTCACTAACTTTGTACAGCCGAGATTTTCAACTGATGTCTCTCGACTCTATTTAGCGGCTCGCTTCAGGCAGTTTGTAAATAGCGACAATCCAACAACATTACAAGTTCTGTGGGGAATGATCACACATCCCGCTGAACTTGCAGAAAGTTTATTCACCCCGGTCGATCGCCGAATTAACTATCTGGCAAGTCAATGGCTCTCATTAGCATTTGTTCCTGCTGTCTCAGGAGCCGCTTGGACAGTCTCAGGCTTTCCTTTGATCTCACTGTTTGCACAATCTGGGGTGACTGCTTTAGCAGTCAACATTCGCTACGCAGTTGCAGTCGTTCCAGGTGTGTTTTACGGTGCAATTCTCTGGTGGTCACGCAATCCTCAGAAATTCACACCCAAGTTTCGCCGCTGGTGGAAAGTTGCCATGATTCTGTCTGTACTGTTCATGCTGAGCGGCAATCCCCATCGAACTTTTTCGTTCATGATTCCCGATTCGTTTCGTCCTTGGGTGTTTGTTCCCCTAACCCGCCAATGGGAACATGCAGGTCATATTTACAACGTGATTCGCAATGTTCCAAAAGATGCCAGCGTGACGACGACAACGCACTTAATTCCACAGCTTTCGACTCGACGCGCGATCGTGCGATTACCCCTGATCGAAATTTATGACGATCGCAATCAGAAAGTTCAACTCGAATACGCGATCGCGGATTTGTGGCAGCTCAAAGAATACAGCAAAGCCTTCAAAGACAGCCAGTTCTACCTCACGAAAACGCTGCCGCTGCTTGAAAAACTCGTGAATGAAAAACAATATGGCGTATTGCAAGTCGAAGACGGCGTTGTGATGATCGCAAAGGGTCAACCTTCTAATCCAGCCATGCTCGCAGAGTGGCAGAAACTTGCCGCCAGTCTGAAATAAGTTGATTGCTTCGGTGAGCGGGAATTCTAAAAGGATTCACCTCGACATCATTTTGCCCGCCCGGATTCATCCCAAACTGAGGTGAAGTTCACCGTAGCGATAACAATTTTGAGGAACGCTCATGGCTTTAAAAAAGCTCATTCTACCTGGTCTGGCTGTAGTCGCTCTCGTGGGGGGTGCTGCAGGCTTCTTTTTTCTCAATCGCACATCTTCTGATAAAACCACACCTTTAGCGATCGCCAAAGTGCTTCCCGATGAAGCGTATATGGCGACCTTCGTTTCAACTGATGAGAAGACTTGGGAAAAGCTGAAAAAGTTTGGCACGCCAGCCGCTCAAAAAGCGATCGAACAAAACCTGCAAAAAATGCAGCAAGACATGATGAGCGATGCCAAGCTTGATTTCGACAAGGATATCAAACCTTGGATGGGCAACATGATGATTGCCGTCATGCCCAGCAGCAAGCAAGAAGACGCCGAAGTCGTTGCCGCGATCGGCATCAAAGACAAAATGAGTGCCTTGAGTTTCGCCAACAAAGTGAAGAGCGACTCCAAAGCCAAAACCACCGAAACCGAATATCAAGGAGTCAAAATCTTTGAAACCTTGCCGGAGAAGAGTAAAACACCTTACTACACCGCTGTTCTCAACGACGCTTACCTTGTCATCGCAAGCAATCGCGCTGGCATTGAGCAATCAATCGAGGCAACCAAAGGCAACCCCTCTTTCGCAACCAATCCCGAAACGGCAACGCAACTCGCTCAACCAGACGCTGGAGAAGCAGTGATTGCTCGCGTTTATATGCCTATTCCTGCGATCGCGAAAGCAATGAGCGCTGATCCCAAAATGGATGCGACAGCGATCGAATCTCTAAAAAGTCTGCAATCGGTAACAGGCACACTCAGCATCGCCGATGTCGGATTGCGCTTCAAAGGAGAAGTCAAAGTTGATCCCAAAATCGCGATCGACTTCAAACCTTCGGCAGGAAAAGCCGCGGCTCTTTTCCCCGCTGACACGTTTGCTTTAATCTCTGGCTCGAATCTCAATTCTTACTGGAATCAAGTGACCGAGCAGTCACAAAACAATGAGGAGGCTAAAAGAATCGTCGATTTGATGCGAGGCAGCAGTCAGATGATCGGGCTTGACCTCGACAAAGACATTTTTGGTTGGATGACCGGCGACTTCGCGATCGGACTGATGCCGATGAACCAAGGCATGATGGCGGATTTGGGATTTGGTCAAGCCCTTGTATTTCAAACCAGCGATCGCAAAACTGCCGAATCGACTTTAGGTAAATTGGATACTTTGGCGAAAAACCAATCTTTGTCGATCGCGCAACGCGATGTAAATGGCAAAAAAGTCACCGAGTGGCAAACTCCTCAAGGTGCGCTGTTAGGACATGGCTGGATCAACGACGATACGCTATTTATTGCCACGGGTGAACCGCTCGTTTCTTCTTTCTCAAGCCAAGCGAATCCGGCACTCGAAAGCAGCGATGGCTTCAAAAGCGTGATGGCGGCTTTGCCAAAGCAGAATACGGGTTATTTCTACATGGATGTCGAGAAAATGACCGCCTTGATGACTAAGTTCACTCAGGGAACCCAAGCCGCCCAACTCGACCCGGAAGCCCGCGCCGTCTTGGAGTCCGTGCGCAGCATCGGCAGTACGACTAGCCAAATTGACCGAACCACCAGCCAAGTTGAAGCCGTCCTGGCATTGAAACCAGCGAAATAGAGTGGATGCAAATTTCTGGAGTCGATCGACTCCGGAAATTGCGATCCTGCCGTAGAATAGGAAGGCTGTTTAAACTCCGAGCCGATCATGGCACAACCTAAGAAGAAAACCTCAAGTGCAAAGCGTGACCAGCGCAAAGCAACCTGGAAACGTAAAGCAAACCTGCAAGCACAACGCGCTTTGTCCCTCGGCAAGTCAATTTTGACCGGACGTGCGAAAGGCTTCGTCTATCCAACTGACGAAGAAACTGACGAAGAATAACGAGAATGCGTGATTCCGACGCAATGAAGAGTCACGCATTTCTGATTCTGATCCTATGATTTAGGGTAATGATTAGGAGTCAGAATCATGATAGGTAAGTATTTCAAAAAACCAGGCAGCGAACATGGCGATCGCGTTCCTCCAGGTCAAAGACTCGCTTCAGGATTTCCCGTCTTGACTTATGGAGAGACCCCAATTGTCGATCGTGCAGACTGGCAGTTTCGAGTCTGGGGATTGGCAAAAGAAAAGACTTTTTCTTGGGATGATTTTATGGCACTGCCGCAAAGTGAATTTACGGCAGATTTTCACTGTGTCACCACTTGGTCAAAACTCGATGTGAAGTGGGTTGGCGTAAAAGTCACAGATTTTATGAATGCGATCGAGGTTGATCCCAAAGCAGTGCATATCATGGAACACTGCTACGGAGGCTACACCACAAATATTTCGATCGATGATTTCGTCCGCGAAGAAAATTTCTTCGCTCACACCTTATTTGGCGAACCCTTACCCGCAGATCATGGCGGCCCGATGCGTACCGTTGTTCCCCATTTATATGCCTGGAAAAGCGCTAAATGGATTAATGGTCTAGAGTTTCTTCCGAAAGAAGATCTCGGATTCTGGGAACGCAATGGGTATCACCATCGGGGCGATCCCTGGAAAGAGGAACGGTATAGTGGCAGGTTTTGATGAACGTGAGGAGTGGAGAGTAGGGAGTAGACTCCCCACCCTCTCTACTGCTGCTCAATATAAACCGAACTCTGATCCTTCCCCCCAATCTCGATCTTCTGAAACTTCACCCTACCTTGCACACTCACCCGGCTTCCGGTTGCAGGCACAGTTCGATCGCTCACCACCCAAACACTGCCCGTCTCATCCTGCACCTCATACGCTCGCTGTCCGCCCATGAGCGGAGCCTGCGCCTTAATTTGACCCTGTACTTGCACCACGCGATCGCGTTTCTGACTCACCTGATTCGCTTTTACCTGCTCTCCAGGCTCAAGCACCGATAACACGTTATTTGACGTAGACGGCAAATCTGGCGAAGTCGTACACCCGATTGCACTCACACACAACAGCACAACTCCAATCCGTGAGAAACCCATAAGTCACCCGCCCTTTCCTGAGAAAACTACGCGATAGCACCCTACCGACTCGTCATTTCACTTCAAGAGCAACCTTCCCCGCAAAAACTCAATTCACCCAAGAATGCGTGAATCTGCGAAACTAATGAAAGTCACTATCTATCCAATGCAAAAAGCTTCCTCATCATCGGGAAGTTCAAATCAAACCTTCATCAACCTGAGATGTTACGTCTCACATTTTGTCCGATCTTTTTAGTTTTTAGTCAACTTTTTTCACGTCTTCACGTATGTCTTCGATCGCGCAACTCCTCGACGGAAAAGCCCTTGCTCAAAAAATGCAGACTGAACTCGCTACACAAGTTCAGTCTTTGACTCCCCAATATGGTCGTCCTCCCGGTTTAGCCGTGCTGATGGTCGGCGATAATCCCGCCAGTGCCGCCTACGTTCGTAACAAAGAAAAAGCCTGCGCCGCAGTTGGGATCGCTTCATTTGGCAAACATTTTCCCAACGACGCAACTCAAGCCGAAGTTGCAGAGACGATCGCACAACTCAATGCGGATGATCGAGTAGATGGCATTCTTGTTCAACTTCCACTTCCCGATCATCTCGATAGCGTCGCCCTGCTCAACCAAATTCATCCAGACAAAGATGCTGATGGCTTGCATCCGATGAATTTAGGGCGGTTGGTGAGAACAGAGCCAGGATTGAGAAGTTGCACGCCTTATGGAGTCATGCGACTTTTAGAAGAATATAACCTTGATCCCGCAGGCAAAACAGCAGTTGTCGTCGGGCGCAGCATTCTCGTAGGCAAACCGATCGCATTGATGCTACTCGATGCCAATGCTACTGTCACGATCGCGCATTCTCGCACTCCGAACCTCGCAGAAGTCACTCGCAGCGCTGACATTCTCGTTGCCGCAGTCGGTCGTCCCAACTTAATCACCGCAGACATGGTCAAACCGGGCGCGATCGTCGTGGATGTCGGGATCAACCGCATCACTGATGAAACCACAGGAAAAAGCCGACTTGTCGGAGATGTAGACTTTAATGCGGTACAATCCGTGGCGGAATATCTTACTCCTGTTCCAGGTGGAGTAGGTGCGATGACTGTCACCATGTTGTTGCACAATACAGTATGGAGCTATCAACAGCGCTTCCAAAAATAAAGCAACTTCAAATTGACATCACGAATTTAGGCTTAGGAGGATACGGGAATGGTCGCGACCGGGACAACTCAATCGAATCAAGCAGCGCAATTCGATTTAAAGGGCTATTTATCAGTAAAACAGCAACTAGTTGAAGCTGCTCTCGATCGAGCCTTTCCCGTCGTCTATCCCGATAAGATTTATGAAGCGATGCGCTATTCCCTCTTCGCAGGGGGAAAACGGCTGCGTCCTGTCCTCTGTCTCGCTGCCTGTGATCTGTTTAATGGCACACCAGAGATGTCTATTCCGACTGCCTGCGCGCTGGAGATGATCCACACGATGTCGCTGATTCACGACGATTTGCCTGCGATGGACAACGACGATTACCGTCGCGGCAAACTCACCAATCACAAATTTTATGGAGAAGCGGTTGCGATTCTAGCGGGTGACGGATTACTTGCCTATGCCTTTGAGCACATTGTGGAAGAAACTCGCAATGTCAGCGCCGATCGCTTATTAAAAGTGATTTCTCGCCTGGGTCGTGCGGCGGGTGCGGCTGGACTCGTTGGCGGTCAAGTGGTCGATCTCGAATGCGAAGGCGTAAAAGACATTACCCTTGATACACTGAACTTTATTCACACGCACAAGACGGCGGCATTGCTTGAAGCCTCCGTCGTCAGTGGCGGTATTTTGGCAGGCGGGTCGGAGTCTGATCTGCAACGTCTTAGCCGTTACTCTCAAGCGATCGGATTAGCGTTCCAGATTGTTGATGACTTACTCGATATCACTTCGACTCAAGAAGAATTGGGTAAGAGCATCGGCAAAGATGCGAATGTTGAGAAAGCGACTTACCCCCGCCTCTTAGGCATGGAAGAATCGAAACGTCAGGCTCAACAACTCATTGAGCAGGCGAAAGCTGAGGTCGCTGGATTTGGTGAACAAGCGCTGCCACTTATGGCGATCGCTGATTACATCACTGCCCGCAAAAACTAACTCTACCTATCCCTCTATCCCCCCACCGTATGCAGGACTTTGCTGGAATTTTGGATAACGAAGTGCTGCTCTTAGCGCTCGTTGCCTGTTTGATTGCTCAAGCCACTAAGCTCGTGATCGAACTGATTGTCAATCACAAAGTCAATTTTCGGGTGTTAGTCGAAACCGGTGGAATGCCCAGTTCGCATTCGGCTTTAGTTACAGCGTTGGCAACGGGTGTGGGCATGGTCGATGGCTGGAGTAGTACGCAATTTGCGATCGCAACGATCGTGGCATTTGTGGTCATGTACGATTCGCAGGGTGTGAGACAGGCGGCTGGAAAACAGGCGAAAATCCTCAATCAAATCATGGATGAATTTTTTACAGGCGATCATCATTTCAATGAAGACCGCCTGAAAGAATTGCTTGGACATACGCCTGTGCAAGTGATTGCGGGATCACTGCTCGGAGTCGTCGTGTGTGTGATTGGCGAATGGTGGTTAGGAGGAAGTTGGCGATCGGTGTTTGCTCAAATTGCAGGGGTGCATTAGAGGATTAAAGCTCGAGATCGATCATCAAAAATCCTTTACTATCAAAGCAAGATCTATCTTCCAATTCTTCCCATGACTCAAGCTTCTGATCGAGTTCGTTGGACAACTGAAGATCTCAAGCTTCTGCCGGATAGCAGCAGTCGCTATGAAATTATTGATGGACATTTGTTGATGACTCGTGCGCCTCATTGGAAACATCAAAAAGCGATCGGGCAGGCTTACCAAATCCTCAATCTTTGGTCAATTTCATCCCAACTTGGTCAAACGGTTCCAACTCCAGGCATTATTTTCGACGATGCAGACAATGTAATTCCCGATGTCATCTGGATGTCTCATGAGCGATTAGCCGCAGGAGTTGACGAAGAAGGGCATTTCACGATCGCGCCAGAATTAATTATTGAAGTCCTCTCGCCGGGAACACAGAATGAGCGGCGAGACAGAGAAACAAAACTCAAGCTCTATGCAGAACGAGGAGTTCAAGAATATTGGATTCTAGACTGGCGACTTCAGCAACTCGAAGTTTACGATCGCCAAGATGCACTGTTGAAACTGTCCGCAACATTGTTTGCTCAAGATACATTGACCTCTAGAATTCTCCCGAATTTTAGTTGTGCGGTTACTGAGTTCTTTCGCTAAGCATCGCTGCGAGAAATCGTCACGACTCAAGGGTTCTTCTCAAGACTAGGAACGTCTCCCGATCTTGAGAAGAACTCTTTAATAATCGTAGGGATTCTTCGGTTCGGGAATCGGTTTGATCGAACTGGCTTGAACGACGAGTTGGCGCTTATCTGCGATCGTTTCTGTGATCATCTGCCCTTCGACTTCGAGCCAAGAATCGACTTTGTAATCTGAATTCTTGCCGCTGGTTAATTTCACAGGCAATCTCACGGGATACACATCTGCTGCACAGCAAGTAATGACAAAACGAGTCAGTAAGAAATACTGCTCTGAAAGTTCTGGAGTCGTCACCACAAAGCCCTGCAATTTCGCTTTTTGTCCGGTATAAGCATCCGGTTCGGGATACACCTGAAGCGTGCGAATCCAATCAATCAAACTCTTATCTTCTGTTCGGGCTGAAGCTTGAAAGGTTTGAGGTCTGACACGAGTTAGCGTAATCGAATCATTGACGCCGCGATCGATTGCCGTCTGACTGGCAAACGGACGAGGCGTAATCACCAATCCTGCGATCGCAACGATTAACAGCAGTGCACTGCTGAATGCAGGCGGAAAGAACGTCGCATGAGGCAGATCAGGTTGCACAAGTTGCGGTTCTCGCCGTGCTCGCCAAAGGTAAAAGCCTTTTATCCCAGCAACGAACAGCAGGCCAAATCCAGCCGAAATCGTCAAAATATTGTAATTCGGATGAATCAGCAGAAATAACTGTTCCGTCAGCCAAAACTTGAGAATGGCAAATCCCCAAGCCGCGATCGCCATCAAATTTAACCACGGAGTCAACACTCGCCAAGGAATTCTAGACATCATTAGCTGATATACAAATTCACAAATAAACAGAACAGAAACGTCAACAGACCCGCCAATCCAAAGATATACAGAATTGCCCTCGGCTTAAATACCGATAGCATCAATCCCACACCTTTGAGATCGATCATCGGACCAAATACCAGAAAAGCGACCAGTGAACCTGTGGTAAAGGTCGAAGCAAATGACAACGCAAAAAACGAGTCCACAGTCGAGCAAATCGAAACCACTGCTGCCAGCAGCAACATTGCGAGAATAGAAGTCACATTATCTTGACCCAATCCCAGAATAAAGTCCCTCGGGACGAAGACTTGGAGAATTGCCGCGATCGCACTACCTAAAACCAAGACTCCACCCAACTCGCGCATCTCTTGAATCGTGTTATCGAGCAACAGGTGAAACCGATAATTTGCAGGTTTCTCGGTTTTGTTACTGAGCATCGCTTGATATTCGAGCGGGTCAGTGATCAGAGGCTTATTCGACTGTCCTAGGAAATAAGTGCCAGATTGTAATAATGGCGACGCTGAAGACGAGGCTTCTAACTTGCGATTCATGTAAGCAGCAACACCCGACTGCAGCAAAGGGCGGACATCTTTTTGCACACTAAAAACCCAGCCGATTACGGTCGCAATAATCAGCGAAAATAGGATACGAAAGAAAACGACTTCGGGCTGATCACGAAAAGCTGTCCAAGTTGCCCAAAATACGATCGGATTAATCGTCGGCGCGGCTAAGAGAAACCCGATCGCGACCGAAGTCGGCGCACCTTGTAACAAAAGCCGTCGAGCCACAGGCACATTACCGCATTCACAGACCGGAAAGAGAAATCCAATACAGCTACCGACAAATGCACCCAGAAAAGCGTTTTTGGGTAAAATCGCCACAAGCTTTCGCTCATCGATAAAAAATTGCAGCAAGCCAGAGAACAGCACCCCAAGTAGCAAAAAGGGCATTGCCTCGACCATCAAACTCATAAAGAGCGTGAATGCACTGTTGATTTGAGCCATTCAGTCAGGACTTGTGAGGAGATTAGAGGGGATCATAGCAGGGAACCGGAAAGCGATGAAAGTAAACGGATAGAGAAAAAACAATCTACATGCCTTTTTCACCAAATCGAATCAGCATTTCAGGCGATCCTAATTTTTTCAGCGTTCATGCCGGTCCGGACTGCTGCATGAATGACCTCCTGAAATGATCTTCAGTTCCGTCGCGGTTCTCTAAAATAGCTAAGGGCACTAGGAGAACTTTATGACAGCGAAGCGGATTTTATTGTGGGGTTTAACGTTCGTTGCGATCGCAGCAATTACGTTCGATCTGATTGGAAGTTGGAGTCAGCCTCAGTTTCAAAGCCGCTTAGAGCTAGCCCAGAATGATTTACTTCTAGAGGCAGCGGAATATCGAGGCAACCAAACCACGCCCGTTTTAACGGATCGAACGCCGCAAAAAACAGCATTGAAAGCCTATCAAGACACACGATCGTCGGTTGAAAAAGCCATCGTGTCTGCTCAGTCTCAAATTGAGGAAGATTCTGCAACCGATCCGATCAAGGTAGAGCTTGCAAAACAGCAAACCCTTAGAGATGAATTAGATATTAGAATTGGTATTCTTCAAACGCAGCAAAACCAAGTAGAAGCCGCACTGAAAAGTTGGGCAACGCTGAAGACAACGGGATCACAAACCAAGAAAAGCAGCGAATTACGATCGACGGCGACTACCCTCACCGCCCTTTGGCAAAATTCGTTACCACCGCAAGCAGAATCTATTCTGAAACAAAATCTCAACGGCTGGTTTCGCAACCGCGCCCTAGAAAAGCTCTACACCTTAGAGCAACGAGAAACTGCTTTGAATGAATTGCGATCGCTCGAACAAGTTGAGTCTCAGTCAGCCCTCACGAAATGGGTCACTGCGAATGCGATTCCAACCATTGCCATGGTTCTTGGATTTGGCTTGCTGCTCTTTCTAGCAGGTCAATGGCTGCTTCAGCGCAAACAGTCGCTTTTAGTCGGCACAAATCTGATCAAATGGGCTGTGCCTTGGGATTATGAAATTACTTGGCAGGTTTTAGTCGTTGGATTTTTTGCTGTTGGGCAAATCTTGATCGGGCAGATTCTTCTACCGACAGGACTTGCAGTGGCGAAATCGGCGTTTCAGATTGATCCGACGATGTTTACAGTTCGCGATCGCGCAGTTCTCGCGCTGATTACTTATGTTTGTCTAGCTGCGGGCGGTTTAGGCGTGCTCTATGCCTCGATTAAACGGTTCTTATCGTTAGAAGACAATTGGTTTCGCTTCAGCTTGAAGGGCAAATGGCTGCTGTGGGGAGTTGGAGGCTATGTTGCGGCGTATCCGTTACTGGTGGGAGTTTCTTGGGTCAATGAAAAGATTTGGCAAGGGCGCGGCGGAAGTAATCCTTTATTGTCGATCGCACTCGAAGGTCAAGACGGAATCGCAATTACGCTGTTTTTCATTACCGCAGCGATTTTAGCTCCTTTGTTTGAGGAGACATTTTTCCGAGGTTTTTTACTGCCTTCATTGACGCGATATTTCACAACTTGGCAAGCGATCGTGTTGAGTGGGTTAATTTTCGCGATCGTGCATCTCAGTTTGTCCGAAGTTGCACCGTTGACCGTGTTAGGAATTATTCTGGGATTCGTTTATACCCGTACTCAAAATTTGATGGCATCAGTGCTACTCCATGCACTCTGGAATAGTGGAACCCTGTTAACTTTGTTCTTATTAGGCAGTACATCTACTTAGAACAAGTGTAAAATTTGTGTTTGGAATTGATAAAGCTAGGGTACACTGCGGTCGTATTAGATGAGTTTCGATAAGGACTTTAAACATATGACGAGTGGGTCTTCGAGCGACGCGAACAAGAAAGTTGCAGCAGGAATTTGCGGCATCTTATTAGGTGGACTTGGTGTTCACAAGTTTGTTTTGGGATATACAACTGAAGGCATTATTATGCTCATTGCCTGCCTTCCGACCTGCGGTTTGACAGGGATTGTTGGATTGGTTGAAGGGATCATCTATTTGACTAAATCCGACGAGGACTTTGTTGCAACCTACGTTCAGAACAAAAAAGGCTGGTTTTAGTCAAACCGCTAAAAGTTTTACGTAATGTGAGAACTCCGAGTTTTTGAAAAACTCGGAGTTTCGTTTAGTCTCTCCCAACTTCGAGCGATCGCCCTAATGCTGCAAAAACTGCCCAAACCCTCGCTGTACTTTCTCTGTGCCCTGTTAGGAATGGGATATTTCAATGCCTTTTCCTCGCTGGATATCAATCCAATTCTGAAAAATTATCTCGCGCTCGTTCCGGTGCAGATTGGTTTAGTCATTTACTTCCTCTGGTTTCGCCGCGATACCTTGAAAGATTAGAAAAACTCTCCACAATTTAGTCAAACTCTTCTACGCTCAAGAAAGAAGTTTTCCGGAGCGCTGAATTGTGTCTGAAGCTCTCTTATCACCTACTCTCGAATCAACTGAAACTGTCACGATCGATATCACTGGCATGAAATGCGCCGGATGCGTTCGAGCCGTTGAAAAACAATTAATCCAACAACCCGGAGTCAAATCTGCCACAGTCAATTTGGTGACTGAACTCGCAACCGTGGAATGCGATCGCTCAGTTGATCCTGACCATCTTGCTGCAACTTTGACAGAAGCTGGATTTCCAAGTCAGCCGCGCACGTCTGAAGATTCAACCCGTGCAGAAGATTTAGCCGCGCGTCGGCAACTTGAACAAAAACAGCAGACGACCAATTTAGCGATCGCGATTCTGTTGCTGATTTTCTCGACGATCGGGCATTTGGGAATTCCTTTGCTCAGCGATGTTTGGGTTCACTGCGGACTCGCGATCGCAGCTTTGAGCTTTCCAGGACGATCGATGATTGTAGAGGGCTGGCAGGGACTACGTCGCAATGTCCCCAACATGAATACACTCGTTAGTTTGGGCGCACTGACTGCATTTACAGCTAGCTTTATTGCCTTGATCGTCCCACAACTCGGATGGGAGTGCTTTTTTGATGAGCCTGTGATGTTAGTCGGGTTTATTTTGTTAGGACGCACGCTCGAACAACGCGCCCGTGGACAAGCGGCGATCGCATTGCAATCGCTCGCTGCATTGCAACCCAAATCCGCAAGATTAATCGGTAAACAAGACACGCATCAAAGCGCGATCGAAATTCCGGTTGCGCATCTTCGTCCCGGAGATTGGCTCCAAGTTTTACCCAGTGAGCAGATCCCCGTTGATGGCGAGATTGTGAAGGGTGAAACGACGATCGATGAATCGATGTTGACTGGGGAATCCGTTCCGGTACAAAAACAAGTCGGCGATTTTGTAACCGCTGGAACCATGAACCAATCCGGCGCGATCGCGCTACAAGTCACCCGAGTCGGAAAAGAAACGACCTTAGCAAGAATCCTCGAATTCGTCGAAACAGCCCAAGCGCGGAAAGCTCCGATTCAAAAACTCGCAGATACGATCGCAGGATATTTCACTTACGGTGTCATGTCGATCGCGCTGCTGACCTTTCTGTTTTGGGAATTTATCGGCACAAAACTCTGGTCAAACGCCGGAGCTTGGACAATTGGCATGGAGCATTCTCATAGCATGGGAATGATGTCACATCCGTCTCCGATGTTGTTGAGTGTCAAACTCGCGATCGCTGTCCTCGTGATCGCTTGTCCTTGTGCGCTCGGACTGGCGACACCGACTGCGATTCTCGTCGGATCAGGTATTGGCGCTGAGCGGGGCTTATTGATTCGAGGAGGAGACGTTTTAGAGCGGGTGCATTCACTCGATACGATCGTCTTTGATAAAACTGGAACGCTAACTACAGGTCAGCCAGTCGTCACAGACGTGATTGAATTCGAGAACAACCAAGTGCTACAAATTGCAGCAGCGGTCGAACGCGGAACCCGTCACCCTTTAGCTGCTGCAATCCAGCAATCCGCTACCGATTTACCCCTGCTCCCTGCTGAAGATTTCTATACCCTGCCTGGATTTGGAGTATCAGCAACGGTTGATCAGCAGCCTGCTTTTCTCGGAACTGCACAATGGATGGAGAAAAATCAGATCGAGATTTCTGCATCAGCGATCGAGCAAGCGAATCAACTCGCCGCCTCTGGAAAAACGATCGTGTATGTTGCGACTGACAAGCTGATTGGCATTATTGCTGTGTCCGATGCTCTGAGATCCGATGCAAAATCAACAATTCAAGCGCTGAAGAAATTGAATCTCAAAATTCTGATGCTGACCGGAGATCGTAAAGAAACCGCAAGCGCGATCGCATCTGAACTGGGAATTACTGAAATTCTGGCTGAAATTCCGCCCGAAGAGAAAGCAGCCGCGATCGCACAACTGCAAGCGAACCAGCATCAAGTCGCGATGGTCGGAGACGGAATTAACGATGCGCCCGCACTGGCACAAGCAGATGTCGGAATTGCGCTCAAATCCGGCACAGAAGTCGCGATCGAAACAGCAGGTATTGTTTTAATGCGCGATCGACTGACGGATGTTGTGGAATCGATTCGGCTCAGTCGTGCCACTTTTACTAAAATTCAGCAAAACTTGTTTTGGGCATTTGGTTATAACTTGTTGGGAATTCCGATCGCAGCAGGTGCATTGCTTCCTAGCTTTGGACTCTTACTCAGTCCGGCTGCTGCAGGGGCATTGATGGCACTGAGTTCAGTCAGCGTCGTTACGAATTCTCTATTATTACGAGGATTTACAAAATCGTCATTTTCGGAATGATCAGCTAAAGTAGGGCTGATCAATGAGAGCCAGGATCATTTCGATCAAATTTGCTCCGACCATGTTTTATTTATTACAATGAAATCCCGCAGCAAGTTATCTCGAGAAATGTCGGTACTCGTACTGTGTTGATCCGATCAAGCTCGGTCTATCCTAAGTCCATCTTAGGCTGATCCCCTTTCTATTCGCCCACCCTTTCAAGCTGAATATCAATGCCTTCAGAACCGCATCAAAACCACCTGATAATTATCGAAGACGATAAAGGTCGCCGGGAGTTTGTGTTAGATGCTCCTGTTTACTCGATCGGACGCGATGCCAAGTGTGACATTCGCTTGGTGTCTCAGTTTGTCTCTCGCCGTCATGCGACTTTACTTCAATTGCCAAATGAAGATGGGACTCACTATTATCGAATCGTTGATGGCAATCTCAAAGGTAAGCCCAGCGCGAATGGCTTACTAATCAATGGTCGGAAACTGCAACAGTGTGATCTTCGCAACCAGGACGAAATTGTGTTTGGTCCTCAAGTTCGTGCGATTTACTATCTGCTCAAGCGGGATGCCGTTTTGACAGTTCCACCAGATGAGTTTGATATTACGTTAATTAGCCCGAATATGGTGGGTGATCCAGAGGATGATTGAGTTTTATCTTTTGATATAAAAAATGCCCTGGCAGATTTATGTTGCTAGGGCGTTTTTTTTGATCCCCCAACCAATCACCCCGTCACCGTCTCAATCAAATTCCACCCCTGATTCTCGGTAATCGTTTGATTGACCAAATTAAACATTTTGCGGCAGTGATTCTCGAGCTGGAGCGGTAACTCCTCGTTTTTGATCACGAAATTGAGGCGAGTTTCTTTCTCGGTCGCAGTCGTTTTGTCGATCAGCACTTCAACAGTGACTAGTTTTGGGAATGCCACATTTCCGGGGATTTCACGCGCCATCAAATAATCCTCAGTCGCGTAAATCACATCCAGATTGCAGGATTTCAACGTCTGATTCAACAGCGGCTGGAGCTGCTGCATTGGGACTCCAACAGTGAATAGACAGGTGTATCGAGCCATATCAAACCCCAATCTTGTGACAAGCGAATCTTCACTTTATGTTTCCAACCTACGCTAAAACGATACCCCGGTCTAGGGAAGTGTTCTTAAATTTTAATCCTGGCTTCCGGACTAAGAGGATGGCTCAGGCAGCGAAGGTGTTTTCCAGTTTGTCGTGTTTCTGTCAATCTGTCATCATTCCCTTTATACCGAATTCCTCTAAAAGTGGTTTAATTTGCCAGGATCAAATAGAAAAGTTCGAGTTTTGCAATACTCTAAAATGTCGAAGAGAAAAGCGATCGAAACAAATGGACGGTAAATTAATTGTCTTTGAAGGGATTGAAGGCTGTGGGAAGACGACGCAGTTGCAGCGATCGCGCCAATGGCTGACGACGCAGTTGGGGAGCGAAGTGATGACAACTCGTGAGCCAGGAGGAACACAGCTCGGAACAGAAATCCGACAACTATTGCTACACGGAGAAGAAGAAATTTACGATCGCACAGAATTATTACTGTATGCTGCCGACCGTGCGCAACATGTGGAAGGTTTTTTGCGCCCGCACTTAGAACAGGGACATTGGATTTTGTGCGATCGCTATACGGATTCGACGATCGCTTATCAAGGCTATGGAAGAGAGTTGGATTTTGAACTGATTGATCAGCTCAATCAGATTGCCACTGGGGGCTTGCAGAGCGATTTGACGCTTTGGTTAGATATCGAGGTGGAAGTAGGTCTAGAACGGATGCAGAAACGGGGACAACGCGATGCTTCTGGAACCGGAAAACCTGACCGGATTGAGCAGGCGAGTCTCGATTTTCATCATCGGGTTAGAGCGGGATTTGCAGCTTTAGCTGAACGGGATCGCGATCGGGTGTTGAGAATTGACGCGAGTGGGAGCGAGGACGAGGTAGAAGAGCGGATTCAAACTGTATTGAGTCAGGCTTTAGCAAATTGGGGAGCTTTGACTGTTTAGAGAACGTGCTTTAGTCTGCTTGATTGGGGTTGAGTTTTGGCTCTGCTCAACCCGTAACCCGTAGAGAGATTTAAAAATTAGAATCTTCAGCCACTTTGCGCTGAGATTTGAGATCGCCTGACTTCTCACTCAGAAGATTCTGAGCAATTCGATGCCATTCGCTCCGGAACTTCTCATCAGCTTGTGATTGAGTAAGCGGCTTGCCTCGTCGCGCGGGAAACTTACGGTAAAACTCATCGTTGACTTGAGCAATGAAGTCGTTGTAATCAATGCCCAACTTTCGACATTCCGCTTCGTAGTCGATCGCTTGCACACTCGTTGGTTTTGGCAGAACTTTACTAAAGTCAGGAACAGCTTTACTAAAGTCAGGAACGGCTTTACTAAAATCAGGAACCGATTTAGCAACATACGGAAAGACTTGCGGCACAAGCCAGATGAAGCTGACGATCGCTAAAATCCAAAGCAGCACTCGTACGACTAATTTAGTCATACCGAACATCGTCAATCGCACGATGCCAAACATCGCTCGAAACATCCACTTCAGCAGTTTGTAAGCCCCGTGGAATAACGCAAGTGGCACATCAAATGCAGATTCAAACCAAGGACGCGGATAAGTTCCAGTAGTCGTTGAGTTCGCAACCGTTGAACGGCGATGCCTTTTGCCTGCCAGCGCAACTGTTCCTTGATGAGTTGAATGGGTTGAGTTAGGAGGGATCGGCGGCGGGATAGGAACAGGCGCATGGGTTAGAACCATAGAACCAGATGAAACTCTGGACAGCGCTTCCATCACTTCTTGAGCAGCAGGATAGCGATCGCGAGGGCGATTACTCAACATGCGATCGATCACCTGCGCGAATGCGGGCGAAGCGTTCGTGTATTGCTTCCACTGACAGGTCATATTCATCGAATCGAACAGCGATTGGGCTTCGCGTCCCGTCAGCAGAACAATGATCGTCACAGCCAACGCATACAAATCACTACTCGAATCCGCGCTGCCTTTATGAAGCTGTTCGATGGGAGCATAGCCAGGTTTACCGACTAAGGTTTGCCCGGAATGTACTGCTTGAGTTGCTGCCGCTTTGACGACACCAAAATCGATTAAGACAGGCTTTTGATCGAGATCTCGCAGAATGATGTTATCTGGAGAAATATCACGATGCACAATGCCCGATCGATGAATGTAGTCTAAAACGGGTAGAAGTTGTTGCAGGAGTTGAACGGCTTCCGACTCGCTGAAGGTCATGCCACGATTTCGGCGATCGTTTAGCAATTGCTCATAGGTTTTGCCTGCGACGTAATCTTGAACTAAGAAAAACAATTCCCGATTCTGCGTTTTGATCTGAAACAGTTCGCGGAACTGCGGAATCTGAGGATGATGCAGTTGATGGAGAACCTTAGCTTCGCGAGTAAAGAGTTCTTCCGCTTTCTGGGCATGTTTGGAACCTTGTGAGGCGGGTTCAAATTCTTTTAGAACACAAGTCTCGTTGAAACGATTGGTATCTTCTGCCAGATAAGTGCGACCAAAGCCACCCTGACCCAACATCCGTTGAATCCGGTAACGGTTTTGAACGATCGTGCCATCAGGAAGCGGTAGGCTCATAACGAGGTCAGGAAATGATGCTGATCAACTGTATCACTGGATCTTAAATTGATCTGAGTGAGAGAGGCGGTTTTTCAAGCGCCCAAGAATAGGAATCAAGCCGGGTTGAAGGTATCCCTGATTTTGGTTGGGATTTTTCATCGCCCACTTTTTCTCTACTAACCTAGGGTGCGAATTGACATGTTGACCGTTATATCTGATGAGCCGATCAAGGTTTTCTTCTCATATCCAAGAACTTCAATCGTAACGACGATCGTCCAATGAGCTTATGGAACCCAATTGAGTGAGGGCTTTCGCTGAGTTTTTACACAGTCTTGCAGGTACAAATTAATTAAATTTTGATAGGAAATCCCGATCTCTTCAGCCAGAGTCTTGAAATAGGCGATCGCTTCCTCATCAAGCTGAACAGTCACATGCTGTTTGAGCTTCTGAGCATATGGATTTTTCACAGATTGGGAGAAATCATATTCAT
The DNA here is from genome assembly GCF_017302695.1 of Leptolyngbya sp. UWPOB_LEPTO1. NCBI lineage: Bacteria > Bacillati > Cyanobacteriota > Cyanophyceae > Leptolyngbyales > Leptolyngbyaceae > Leptolyngbya > Leptolyngbya sp. UWPOB_LEPTO1. The sequence goes on from NZ_JAFLCJ010000022.1 coordinate 46,643, forward strand.
CTTTCATTAGAGGAAACTCCTGTACTGTTGCTGCTCTCGTTTCGTTGCTCGACGTGCCGAAAAAATCCGAATTGTCTCTTCATCATCTTGATACACATGACAGACGACGAGCAACATTTGTGTCTCACTCATGCCAAGTAAGATATATCGATCTTCATCCGAAGAATGTTCTGCGTCATAGAGCAATCGCGCATTCGGATCGTAAAAAACGGTCTCTGCTTCATCAAACGAGACTCCATGCTTTTCTTCGTTTGATCGAGCTTTTCTCTCGTCCCACTCAAATATCAAATTACTTCCTCTCTTGAGGATAATTACGCCGTAGATTATTATCAAGCACTTCGCGATCATCAAACATGCATTCAGTAAAGGAGTCAGACACCCCCGACAAAGTCGGTGGCTTTGTGAGTGTGACCGCCTCAAAGGCGGATGTCCTCGCCGGGGGATACGACATCAAACGCTAGAATTGTCCTCCCTTGTCTGCAATATCTTGTTCCCGGATGTAACGCTTCACTGCCTCTAGCTCAAATCCAACCGTCGAAACCGCATAGCCTCGCGCCCAGAAATGCTCTCCAGCGAAATTCTGTTGCTTGCCTCGAAACTGTCGAGCAATGGCAATCGCACTTTTGCCCTTGATAAAGCCAATCACCGATGCGACTGAGTGTTTCGGCGGAATTTCGATACACATATGCACATGATCTGGCATCAGATGTCCTTCGAGAATTCGGCATTCCTTCTGACGCGCCAGTTCATGAAACATTGGTCCGAGAAACTTCCGAATCTCTCCGAACATCACCTTGCGACGGTATTTTGGCACAAACACCACATGATATTTACAATCCCACTTGCTGTGAGACAGGCTTTGATACAATTCCGACATTGTTCTTTTCTTCTACGGATTTTGGCTCACTCAGCCACCGTAGGAGTTACTTTACGTCTGCAACTGGACTCCGGAAACGCTCAAAGCTGTGCAAGTCGCACTGGTCAAACCAGTGGCTTCCCTCAGATGATTAGTGAATGTCTGGACTGATGCAGATGCTCATTCTGAAGAAATTGAGATCACATTGTAAGAACAAGAAGCTGCAATCCACTAAGATAAACAGGCTGTTCATCAGAAAATCAATGGGTCGATCGACGCTCAAACTTTTACTTCTCTCAACGCCCGTTGGTGCGATCGGTTCTGGTTTAGGAGGCGGAGTCGAACTAACACTGACAAATATTGCGCGATCGCTGATTGCTCTGAATCATTCTGTCACGGTCGTTGCACCCGAAGGTTCTGTCTTAGAAGACATTCCGCTGATTCAGATTCCCGGTCATCTGCAAATTACTGCTCAATCTCAAGGTCGAGATGCCTTAGTAACGTTGCCTCCTAATTCAGTGTTGGGCAAGATGTGGGACTATGCGCGTCACAATCAAAGCGACTATGACGTGATCATCAACTTTGCCTATGATTGGTTGCCGTTCTATCTCACGCCCTTTTTCGATTGTGCGATCGCGCATTTAGTGAGCATGGGGTCACTCACCGATGCAATGGATCACATCATTGAACAGGTTGCATCCAGCTTTCCAACCACGATCGCCGTTCATAGCCTTGCTCAAGCCGAAACCTTTCGCTTCAAAGATGCCTGTTTCAATTTGAAAAACGGCTTTGATCTGACTCAATATCAGTTCAATCCAACTCCGAAACATCAATTAGCTTGGGTGGGTCGAATCGCGCCGGAGAAAGGCTTAGAAGATGCCGTTGCAGCGATCGAAAAAGCAGGAATCCCCTTAAAAATTTGGGGCGTGATTCAAGATGAATCTTATTGGCAAAGCATTCAAGCAAACTATCCCAATGCTGCGATCGAGTACTGCGGGTTTCTTCCAACCCAAGACTTACAAAAAGCTTTAGGAGAATCACAAGCTTTGTTGATGACTCCGCGTTGGGTTGAGGCATTTGGCAATGTTGCGATTGAAGCGCTAGCGTGTGGTGTCCCGGTGATTGCTTATCGTCGCGGTGGGCCTGCTGAAATTGTCAAAGATGGCAAAACAGGTTGGTTAGTTGAACCCGATAGTATTGAGGGATTAGCTAGCGCGATCGCAAAACTCGACCACATCGATCGCGAAATTTGTCGGCAAGAGGCTGAACTTGAGTATTCTTTGAGCGCGATGGGAAATCGCTTAGAAATTTGGCTCGATCGCATTGTACAATCCCGAAATTCGAGTTTCGGTTGTGCTTAGCCTGGAGCTTAAGCTTTAAGCGCAGCCAAAACGCATCTTACGGATACTTCTATGAAACGCTGTCAGATTCCAGCTCCACTTCGATCGGGTGACTTATTGCGGGTGATTGCCCCAAGCGGAGCCTTGCGCGAATTGACAGCATTTCAGCAAGGGGTAGAAGTTTGGCGGCAAAGAGGCTATCAAGTTGAATTGACTCCCGGATTTGACGATCGCTATGGCTACCTAGCTGGAACCGATAAACATCGCCGCATTCAACTAGAAACCGCGCTTCAAGATCCAAATTGTCGCGGTATTCTCTGCGCACGCGGCGGCTGGGGCGGTGCAAGATTACTTGAAAAATGGTCGTTTCCATCGGTTGAGCCGAAATGGCTGATCGGCTTTTCAGATATTACAAGTTTGCTCTGGGCATATGCGCAACAAGGTACTTCTGGCGTTCATGCACCTTTGTTGACGACGATCGCATCTGAACCCGATTGGTCACAAGCCCGATTGTTTGATTGGGTTGAAGGTCGAGCTTTGCCGATGCTGCAAGGAAACGGTTGGGGCATGGGCAAAGCATCAGGCTTGTTACTTCCTGCAAATCTAACGGTTGCAACGCATTTACTGTTTACGCCTTGGCAGCCAGATTTAACCGACGTAATTTTAGCGATCGAAGATGTCACAGAAGCCCCATATCGGATCGATCGCATGTTAACGCATTGGCGAACCTGCGGTGCTTTGGCAAAAATTCGGGGAATTGCGATCGGACGATTCAGCCAATGCGATCCGCCTGCCAATATTCCCAGTTTTCAAGTTGAAGAGGTTTTACGCGATCGCCTCTCTGATCTAGGAATTCCCATTGTTTCAGGCTTACCGTTCGGACATGATGGCGAGAATGCAGCGCTTCCAGTGGGAATTCCGGTGGAGTTAGACAGCAATCGTGGACTTCTCAAGTTCGAGACTCATCTCAACCCCCTGCCCCATTCGTAGCGTCCTTAAGCACAAGAAAAACAGCGATGCGGATTCATCTCTCTACGCAAACCCGCGAGCTTCTAAAATCTGATACAAATTGACATCCGTTTCCAACAAACAGGTATGCCCACTCTCCGGCAGCACCACGACTTCTGCCTTCTGAAGATTTGCCTTTAACCGATACGCTTCTGCCAACGACGGCAACAATCGATCCTTCGCACTCGCTAAAATCAACGTCGGAATCGTCAGCGATCGCAAAGCCTCACTCGGCACTTCAAACCCCTGCAATAAATTCATTCGCCAAACCGAGGTCGGTTGCGGAACCGATCGCACTGCTTCAATCAAGGCTTGGCGATCGACGGATGAAATTCGTTGAAACGCTGCCAACAAAGGCAGCAACGACACCGAAGACCAATGGTATGCTACCTCCGGCAAATGCTGACTTAGCTGTGCGCCCCAGCCAATCCAAGGTCTGCGATTAAACGACGAAGCCGGATTGACCAAAATCAAGAGATCGAACAACTCCGGCGCACGCTCAATCACCTTCATCGCCAAACAGCCGCCAAAGGATTCTCCACACAAATAAACTGATCGGGGCGCGATCATCTCACCTTTGACCAAATCCACGACCCGCTGCGCTAAATCTTCCCAATTCGTCAAATCATCAGGCGGAATCGCCAAACAGCGCACATCAAACCTTGCTTCCAACCCTGCCGTCTGCGCTCGTAACAATTGCCCTGTTCCGTCCATTCCGGGCAAAAAGACAAACAGTGGGAACTGAGGTCGTAGCGCTTTGGGGGTCAGAAAACAAGGAGAGCTATGCAGCATGAGAATCTAAGGACAGCCTTGGTCTAATAAGGATTTAATTTCAGTTTGGGCACGATCGACTAATTCAACCACAGCTTTCCGGGCAAACCGACCTTGATAATCAGCCCGATGAGTCGGGGTTATCCAAATCGGATGCCCAATCATGACATTTACAGTCTGATACAAAACTAGCGGATGCCAGCCATCTTGGTCAAATAGCGGCTCGGTCGGATCGAAAAAGCTTAAGACTCTTAATGGGATCGCAGAATTAATCGTCTCTTTCTCAGGCGCGATCGCAACGGGTAAGATTGCTAATTCCTCGATCGGAGCTTTCAAGGCGAGATGTGCAAACCCGCGATGAAATTTTCCCATCTCAGGCGGCTGAGGCGGTTGCACCATCGGTGACGTTCCTTCTGGAAAAATTCCCACAGCTTCTTGGGACTTTAGTAAACCGATCGCTTGCTGAAAAAAACTGGCTTGCCGATGCTGATCACTTTCTAACGGAAAACATCCCAACTGCTTTACCACCTCACGCATCACAGGAACTTGTCCCATATAGTGATGGCAAGCAAATCGGATCGGACGCTCGATCGCACTCATCAACACCAGTGCATCCATGACACTGCGATGATTACTCACGACGAGTACTGCACTATTTCGGGGAACTCGCTCGGAATGATACGAATACATCCGAATTCCCATACTCATCAGCATGAATTGGGAAACTTGAAGGGGATTCAAACCTGATATCAAACCTGGGCAGTCCTCAAACGACTTCTTACCATTATTGAATGAAATTCTGCCCAATCTGCCATCTTCTGAAAGTTCGATCCATCTTCAATGCGTCGGCAAATAAACCGTAAACGTACTGCCCTGATCGGGTTCAGTCATGACATTAATTCTGCCATTGTGCGCTTCTACAATCCGTCGCGTCAGGTGTAATCCTAATCCGCTGCCAGATTTCTTATGTTTGCCAGGGATAAAACTTTCAAAGAGCGTAGCGCGATCGCTGTCTGAGATGCCTGCTCCTGTATCTTGCACCTCAATTTTGATCGCAGGTACAAGCCCTGTATCTACTTTGATCAAGCGAACAGTGACCGAACCTTCATCCGTAAACTTGATCGCATTGCCAATCAAATTCGTTAAAACTCGGTACAGTTCTAAGCGATCGCCTTTTGCAATATATTCTTCTGATGCTTCTGCTTCGAGCTTCAGCGCTAATTGTTTGTCGATCGCTAAAGGTGAAAGCTCCTGAATCACTTCTTGAGCCAGTTCGAGTAGATTCACCGGAGAGAAAATTAGCGTCTTGCGACCTGCCTCGTAGCGATACACCTCTAACAAAGTATTGACCATCGTCAGCAAATTAGAATTGCTGCGAATCATCGTTGCAATTGCATCTTGCACATCATCAGACAGATCGCCTAATGCGCCCTGTGCCATCAGATTCAACATGCGATCGGCAGCGACTAACGGCGTTCTCAAATCATGGGTCAGGCGAGACACAAAATCTTCTCTTTGTCGGGCAATCTGATCTCGCTCATCAACGCTATGCTTCAGCCGCAGGAGTGCTCTGACTCGCGCCAGCAATTCGTCAAAGTGAACAGGCTTGCGGATAAAATCGTCTGCTCCGGTATCTAATCCCTGAGCGACACTCGGCTGATCGTAAGCGGTTGTGAGGAGAATGGGAATAAATGGCAATGCAGCATTTGCCCGAATTCGGCGTGTCACCTCATATCCATCCATTTCTGGCATCATCACATCGAGCAGAATCAGATCAGGGGGAGATTGTTCAATAATTCGCAAAGCCTCCTTGCCGCTATCTGCGAGTTCAACTTGATAGCCTTCATCCTGCAAGATCGCCTGAATTAGTAAACAGTTATCAAGCGTATCGTCAACCACAAGAATGCGATCGATCGTCCGCGTTCGGCTAAAAGGAGTATGATTCATCCCAGACATCGACAAAGATGAGCGTTTAGTGTTCCTAAGTACTAAACACTACTTTTGTCACGTTCTACCTCATTCTTCTGGGGGATATTCGCTTTGCTGTTTGATGTATGCAACAGCAATTGGGGTGATCCGTTGAATAATTTCTGTAAAGATTCCCCGTTCTGCTGCTGTCCAAGGTCGGGGCTGATCCATTATGCAAGGCTGCAAAACTCCCCACAACTGATTGTCATAGCAAACATGACCATGGATTAATGCCCGATGTCCAAAGTTCTCTCGCTCAAATTTTGCATTCAAAACCTGAGCGCTTGCAGTCTGCACATCTTCGACAAAAATAGAAGGTTTCGTCGCTAGTGCTGCCGCAAACATTGGATCTTCATCCGGTAAAGACTGCGGCTCGGGTTTCCAATCTTCATCGTAGACAATAGGAATTTGTGAATTGCGTGTCCAACAAAACGGAACGCGACCGAGACGAGTTTGGGGATTGCGAAGGTAGAAGAAACAGCGATCGCAATTGAAATACTCTGCGATCGCTCGCATTAACTCAGACAAATCACCTTGACTCAGTAATTGATCAATTTCAGGCGGCATCTTTGACAAACGTCCATTCCAAAACTTTACGGGGTGCAGATTGCAGTGCTTTTGTCAGACTCTTGTTGTCTTTGAATTTGACCTCTGAAAGGGTGACGGCTTCGACATTCACCGTAAATTGATCGTCTTGAAAGCACCAAGGATTGACAGTGACTAACCCGTTTTCTAATTGCTTAATGTCATAGCGTTGACCGTCATGAGCTTTGCTGATTTCCAGCCAGCGTTCATCGGCGGGGAGTTCTTGCTGGCAGAGAATGAGCGAACAGCGATCGCACCATTGCAGAAAGTCATACGCTTGCGTCGCATCTGTTTCAGAGATTTCTAAATCTTTGCGCCAGCGTTTCTGATTTTCGATCTGTTCATCCAGGAAAGCATCTGCTTTCGGCGAGGTTCCTCGTTTTGCAGAATTCAATCGCAGCAAATGCATCGACGTTAAAAGTGCCACCCAGCGCCCGCGATACAACGAACCTTCAAGATGTCGTCGCAAGCTGTCATAGTCGGTTTCTTGCTCGCTATCTTGAGTAAAATCTTTTGGTGCACCCGCTTTATTCAGATTGTTCTCATCCCATTCGCGCTCTAGATCGTCATGATGAGAAATCGCAGCAACGGTTTCATACAGCCGAGGAGGAGCATCTTTTCTGCACCACTGCCCTGCAATCTGTGCAGCAAGGAGCGCATGTGCCCGATGATAAATAATTTGCCAGCCGTTTTGAGTCGGATTAACGATCATGTACCGTTTTAGCGCGAACAACGCTAAGCATCATAGTGATTTGCGCGGTTTGCTGAAATCTATCTGACGATCGAGAATTCGCGGGAACCACTTTCCCGTTGGAGATTCAATCAGTTTGGTATACTATCTTCGATTCTTTTGACAGCGAAGCCCATGATCTCATCTGACCCAGTTGCCGATTACACACCGACGAGCGAACGGCATATGCCAGTGTACGAGACAGGAACAGATACTTCGCTTGCAAATGTGGATCATATGATTCGCTATGCGTATGTTGCACCCTTTGTCGTTGGAAAACGGGTGTTAGATATCTCTTGTGGAACGGGGTATGGGACACAGTTTATCGCTCAGCAAGGCGCTTTAGAAGTTGTTGGGGTCGATGTGGATCAGTCGGCAGTGAATTTTGCATCTAAGTTTCACGCGCATCCGAATGCAACGTTTATTCAGTCCGATGCTCATTATGTGCGGCAATTAGAAGATGCTTCATTCGATGTGATTGTTTCCTTTGAAACGATCGAGCATTTGCCGAATCCGCGAAAGTTTGTAGTTGAACTCAAACGCTTACTGAAACCAGATGGACAACTGTTTTTGTCTTGTCCAAATGATTATCGCGTTGCGCCTTGGATCAGTGAGTTTCATTTGCATAAGTTCCGATTTCCTGAGTTTCGAGAATTGGTGTTGAGCACGTTTGGTGAAGCGGTATTTTTAGGGCAGCACTACAGCGTTTCGAGTCATATTGTTAAGCCGATTTCACCTGCATTAAAAGGCGTGAGATTTGAGAGTTATCAGAACCCTCTGCCGAAGGATTTCTTTGAGCGTGAGTATTTAGAAAATCTTTCTGCGATCGAGAATGCTGATGGATATTTAGCGATCGTGAATGTAGATGAATCACAGTTGCAAAATCAAACCAGTATTTCGCAGAGTGCATTTCAGTTTTTGATGCGACTTCTAACTGAAACGTTACCGCAATCAGACCAGGTTAACCAGCTCAATCAAGAGCTTCAGCAAACCCGACTTGAACTCGATCGTGTCCATCAACTTGCCGCCGCTGCACAGACTCGAATTCAAGCAATGGAAAGTAGTAAATTCTGGAAGTTACGAGCAACTTGGTTCCAACTCAAGCGAAAATTGGGATTGCCAACTCAAGAATAGTTGAGCGTTGAAGAATATGCCTGAAAGAATTGTCTGCACTGTCGTCACGAAGAGCTATTTGGCATATGCTCGAACCTTAGCTGAAACGTTAACCGAGCATAATCCAGAAGCAAAATTATATGTTTTGCTTGCCGATCGGGTTGAGGATTATTTTCAACCAGAAACGGAGCCTTTTGAGCTAATTTACTTAGAAGATCTGCCCGAGCAAGATGCGATCGCTCAGATGAGTTTTTATTACACTCCCTTAGAGTTTTGCTGCGCGCTACGGGGATTGTTACATGAATATATTCTGGAACATACCACGGCTGAAAGCTGGCTGTTTATCGATTGCGATATTTTAATTTGTGATTCTCTAGAGCCAATCTTTCAAGAACTTTCTGAAACATCATTAATCTTTAGTCCACACTGTAGCCGACCTGTCCCATTAGAGCAGGCTGAACATGAGATTAATTTCTTAGTTCATGGCATCAATAACGGTGGATTTATGGGATTGCGAAGAACCGAGCAAACCCGACAATTTATCCAATGGTGGAAGGACAGATTAATTCATTACTGTTTTTTAGATTGTGCGATCGGAGATCCAAGAGGACTTGCCGCAGACCAATTATGGCTAAATCTTGCCGTGCTTTATTTCCCGGATTTCAAATTCTTAAAACATCCAGGAGCAAATATTGGGCACTGGAATTTCTATGAAAAGGAATTTGCGCTAGATCCGCAAGGCAATGTACTTGTGAACGGTCAACCTTTATTATTTTTGCACTTTAGCGGATGGGATATCGATCGCCCTCATTTTGTTTCTAAGAATACGTCTCTTTATCCTGAAGAAATTACTTCGCCCTGGGCAAAGCTCGCGGATATTTATCGAGACAAATTGTTGAGAAATGGCTATGAGAAAACGCAGAAATTCCCTTATACCTTTAGCAAATTTAATGACGGAACTTCCATTACACAAGCAATGCGGCGCGGCTATTATGATGAGCTAAAACAAGGAATTGCAATCTCAGCGCCGTTCGAGAATTCTGAATATTTTCAGTCGAAAAGATACACACTTGATTCAACTCACTTTTTACGAGAAGAGTTATATGGAGTTTATCAACAACTCGTTGAACTTCAGCAGCAGAATCATCAAACTCATTTAACGCTGCAACAGACGCAAACCTCGCTTCAGCAGACACAAACTTCGCTGCAACAGACCGAAGCAGAATTTACACAATTTCGCCAGCAAGTAGACGCAGAAATTGCGCGATCGCATCAAACAATCTCAGAAATGGAGAACAGCATTTTTTGGAAAGCGAGAAATGTTTGGTGGAAAATCAAACAGCGATTGGGTCAGCCTGAAGTGAAGTTATTAGAGCAAAAAAAGGAGTGAATCTAACATGAGTGACCCCGTAAATATTGACACTCTGATCGATAAAATTCGGCAAGAAGCAGCCCAGAGACAAACCGTTTCTCAATATCAACCTCCTGCAAATATAGATGCGGCAAATCGAATTCGATCGAGCAATATCGAAGCACTTTTGAATGCTGCCAGCGCAAAATCTCAAATTAGAACCGACTTACCTGCCAAATTAAAACGATTCCCCTGGAGCTTGGGTAGAGGATTTGGGAAAGCCGCTTTGAAAACTTACAGTTTTCTCTTCAAGGAACAGCGAGCGGTTAATTTCTCTCTCAATCAAGCTTTGCGAGAAACTTTATTACTGAATCAAAGCCTAGTGAAAAAAGTTTCAGAGTTGCAGGCAGAAATTAGCGATTTGCAAGCTCGATTAGATGCGATCGAGGAAAAAGAATGAGAATTGCGATCGCCACTGTTCAAGTTCCCTTTATTCGAGGCGGAGCGGAGATTTTAGCCGACGGATTAGCAAATGCACTGCAAGCAGCTGGACACTCGGTTGAAATCATTGCGATGCCATTTCGATTTTCGCCTGTCTCAGAAATTCAGCGAAGTATGAAACTTTGGGCATCTGAGAATTTTGAGAATTTGAATGGCTATCAATGCGATCGTGTGATCTGTCTCAAATTTCCGGCATTCTATTTGCAGCATCCGAATAAAGTGGGCTGGCTTTTACATCAACATCGCAGTGTTTATGACCTATGGGACACTGAATTTACAGCAGAATTTTCTCGCAGTGCAGAAGGCAAACAGTTAAAACAAGAAATTACAGAACAAGATACGAAAGCCCTGAGTACATTTCGAGGCGTTTTTACGATCGCGAAAACCGTGTCCAAGCGATTGCAAAAATTCAATCAAATCGCTTCTATCCCGCTGTATCATCCGCCCCAATTTGCGGAACAGTTTTACACCGCACCTGCCGAACCTTATATTTTCTTTCCGAGCCGATTAGAAACTCTGAAACGGCAGGATTTGCTGATTCAAGCCATGCGATTTGTGCGATCGCCTGTGGTTGCCTTAATTGGTGGCGAAGGCGGTCAGTACCCTTATCTGCAAGGTTTGATTGATCAATTTGGACTCCATCAGAAAGTCCGCCTGCTCGGTCGGCTCAGCGACAATGAGAAACTCAGTTATTACGCACATTGTTTAGGTGTTTTTTTTGCGCCTTATAACGAGGATTACGGTTACGTCACCTTAGAAGCAATGCTCTCTCGCAAGCCTGTGATTACCTGCAAAGATTCGGGTGAACCCGTTGAATTTGTTGTGAATGGGCAGACCGGATGGATTACAGAAGCTGATCCAACGGAGATCGCCGAAAAGATTGATCATCTCTATGAACAGCAAGCGATCGCGAAAGAAATGGGATCAGCAGGATACGATCGCTACAATGCACTCGACATTTCATGGGCTAATGTTGTGCAAAAGATATTAGGATGTTGAAACTTGTTGTGTGGAGTAAATGTAATGATTTCTCTGAAAGGCTTATTGAACTCGATTCAGAATCTCAATCGAAAACCGACCAAAACAAGCCCAACTCCCTACATCTATCGTCCAGACGTCGCTCAGTTCGATTTTGCTACAGGGGTAGAACAGCTTCGGCGCAGCGGACGCTCTGTGGTTGATCATGCGATCGAGAATACACGCCCAGAAGTCGTCTCCAATATTATCGAACTCGGCAAACAAGTTGGAATTGAATTTAATGAATTCTCAATCGAGCCTAGCCTTTATCAGGAGTATTGCAAGAGCGCAGAATACTCAAAACGCTATTCTGAATACTATCGAGGAAATCAGCCTGAGAAAACATTAGAACACTATATTTGCTATTCATTATTAGGTTTAAATTCAGAAGATGTTTTTGTCGATTTAGCCAGCGAACATTCTCCTGTCCCAGAGATTTTTCGGCGTTTATCAGGAGCAAAAACTTACAGTCAAGACATTATGTATCCTGACGGAATTAACGGCGATCAGATTGGCGGCAATGCTTGTAATATGCCGATTCCCGATGGATTCATCACAAAAGCAGCACTCACTTGTTCTTTAGAGCATTTTGAAGAAGACGCAGATACAGGTCTGTTTCAAGAACTGGCGAGGGTTTTAAAACCAGGCGGAACAGTTTGCGTTGTGCCATTCTATGTCTTTAATCAAGAAGCGACTCAAACTGATCCAACGGTTAGCGTTCCTGCGGGTGTCCCGTTTGATCAAACTGCAACCATTTACTGTGCTGAAGGGTGGGGAAATCGGCACGGGCGTTTTTATAGCCCTCAGTCTTTTATGCAGAGAATCATTCGCCCGACTCAAGACAAACTTAAGTTCCAGTTCTTCTACTTGAGCAATGCACAGGAGATCGATTCTTCGATCTATGCTCGGTTTGCGTTTACTGCGACTCGTCTCTAAATTTTCATTTTATGCATATCGCGATCGTTGCACCCAGTCCTGTTCCATTTTGTATTGGTGGAGCCGAGAAACTCTGGTGGGGATTACAAGAAGAAATCAATCAAAATACATCGCATCAGGCTGAGTTGATCAAACTGCCCAGTCCAGAGCAGAACTTTTCAGAGTTGATTGATAGTTATCAGCAATTTTCTGAGCTAGATTTGCGCCATTTTGATTTGGTCATTTCCGGCAAATATCCGGCTTGGATGGTCAAGCATCCGAATCATGTTTGCTATATGCTACACCGATTGCGAGGCTTATATGATGCCTATCATTTGACAGGTTTACCGGAGCGATTTACGACAAATCATCCAACCCTTTCTCGTCTTCAAAAACGAATTCAACAAGGAAAACGTGGCGATTTACCAGAGATTTTTTTACAGCTTAAACAGTTAGAATCTAGCGGGAAATTACCCGAAGAAGCCGCCCATTTTCCTGGCGCTTTTGTTCGAGAATTGATTCACTATTTTGATGGAGTTGCTTTAGATCCCAAAGCCATTAAGAAATACACTGCTATCTCTCATAATGTCGCAAATCGCAAGAATTACTTCCCACGTGGAAGTACGATCGACGTAATTTATCCACCTTCAAGTTTGAGAAGATTTGAGCAGGGAAGTAGCGATTATTTTTTCACCATTAGCCGTTTAGACAGTGCAAAAAGAATTCGCCTACTCGTCGAAGCCATGCGCTTTGTAAAGTCAAAAGTTCAGCTTAAAATTGCAGGAACTGGACCGGATGAAAAACGGTTAAAAGAGTTAGCTGGAGACGACGATCGCATCGAATTTCTTGGATTCGTCAATGACGAAGATGTAATTGGGCTGTATGCCAATGCGATCGCAGTTCCGTATCTTCCTTATGACGAAGATTATGGCTTAGTCGTGATTGAAGCCATGATGAGTGGAAAACCTGTTTTAACCACGATCGATGCGGGTGGTCCGAACGAGTTTGTCATTAATGGAGAAACCGGATTTTCTGTTTTACCCGAACCTGCTGCACTTGCTGAACGAATAGATTATTTTTATCAGCATCGTACAGAAGCCAAGCAAATGGGACTCACAGGTCGAAAACTGGTTGAGACAATTACTTGGGAAAATACGGTCACTCGTTTGTTAAGCGAACCTCCCTTAAAGACGATGAGCAATGGAATGAGTAAATCTCGCCAAAAAATTACGATCGCGGTTACATTTCCAGTATTTCCGCCACGTGGAGGCGGACAAAGTCGCGTTTTCCATCTATACAAATATCTTGCTAAATATTTCGATATTGAATTTGTTTCAGTGACAGGATTCGATCAGGTTCCGTTTGCAGGCGAAATCGCTGAACACGTTTACGAAATTCGTATTCCTAAATCGGCAAAACATCAGCAACAAGAACAAGAAATCGAAAAAGAAACTCGAGTTCCAATTACCGATATCGTTATGCCGGATTTGATTCATTTGACTCCGGAATATCTTGAAGCATTAAAAACGTCGATCGCATCTTCAGATTTCGTCATTGCTTGTCATCCTTACCTCTATCCCGCCATTCGATCGATTACGGATAAACCGATTTGGTATGAAGCCCAAGACGTTGAAGTCGATTTGAAAGCGAAAATCCTCCCGGATAATGCGGTCAGTCGGAAGCTCTTAGAATCGATTAAAAAAGTCGAATTAGAATGCTGTAACGCGAGTCAATTGATCATGACTTGTTCGCAAAATGATGCGAATTTGCTCAATCAAATTTACGGTATTGATCTCAATAAAATGATTGAGGTTCCAAACGGAGTAGACACTGAAGCGATCGCATATATTTCTCAAGAAAAACGGCGATCGATGAAAGAAAAGTTAGGAATTTCTAATAACTTTACTGCTTTTTTCTTGGGAAGTTGGCACGATCCAAACCTCAAAGCCGTTGAAACCATTTTGAATCTTGCTCCATCACTGCCTGATATCAATTTTCTAATTGTTGGAAGTGTAGGTTGGGCATTTCAAGATAAAAAACGCCCGGAGAATGTGGGATTTTTAGGAGAAGTAGAGGAAGAGACAAAAGCGATCGTTTTAGAGATTGCCGATGTCGCACTCAATCCAGTCACCTTTGGTTCAGGGACAAACCTAAAGATGTTAGAGTACTTTGCGGCAGGCATCCCAGTCATTTCGACTCCAACCGGAATCCGAGGATTGGGCGTGGAACATGGCAAACACTGCATCGTCGCAGAAGTTGACCAGTTTGCAAGCGCGATCGCGCAAGTGCGATCAGAGTCTTCAACGATTCAACTGACCCGAATCGAAGCCGCCAGAACGCGAGTGCAGCAGCAGTATGATTGGCGAGTCATTGCCGACGATTTTATGGCTGCTTCTGCAACATTCAGGTAAAACGTTCATCAGCTTAAATCGAGCAAGATCATCGTGAAAAAAGCACTCATTACCGGACTGACCGGACAAGACGGATCGTATCTCGCAGAACTTTTGCTAGAGCAGGGCTATCAAGTCTTTGGGTTAGTTCGTCGATCGAGTTCGGGCAATGCTGATCGCATTAGCCATTTATCAGGAACGGTCGAGATTTTATCCGGTGACCTGCTAGATCAATGTTCGTTAATGGATGCCGTTTCCTACGCCCAACCCGACGAAATTTATAATCTGGCATCTCAGAGTTATGTGCCACTGTCTTGGACACAGCCCGCTTTGACCGCAGAATATACTGCTCTAGGCGTTTCACGGTTACTCGAATCGATTCGTCGCTGTAAATCAGATGCCAGGTTTTACCAAGCATCTAGTAGTGAAGTGTTCGGACAACCCGATGAGTCGCCTCAAACCGAACGAACCGCCTTTCGGCCTCGAAATCCTTACGGAGTCGCAAAAGCTTACGCGCATTGGATGACGATCAATTATCGCCAGCAGTATGGACTCTATAGCTGTTGTGGTGTGACCTACACGCATGAATCTCCACGTCGAGGCACAGAGTTTGTCTTTCGTAAGATCACCCGTGGGGCAGCGTTGATCAAAATGGGTTTAGACAAAGAGTTGAAGCTTGGAAACTTAGACGCGAAGCGGGATTGGTGTTATGCGAAAGATGCCGTGCGGGCAATGTGGATGATGTTGCAACAAGAGCAACCCGATGATTACATCATTGCCAGCGGTGAAACGCACTCGGTTCGAGAGTTAGTGCAGACTGCATTCGACTGCGTGGGATTGAACTGGGAGGAGTATGTCTCAGTCGATCCGAATTTTTATCGACCGGATGAAGCCGTGCAGCTCGTTGGCTCGATCGATAAAATCCGCAGACAGCTAAATTGGGAGCCGCAATATCCGTTTAAGCAGTTGGTCGAGTTAATGGTTGATCACGACTTGAAGGAATTGAGCGAAGCCCAATGAAAATTGCGATCGATGTCACCCCTTGGATGCCAAAACCGAGTGGAATCGGGTTTTATGTCTCAAACTTGATTCAAGGGCTGATGCGATCGCAAGATTCTCCAGATTTAGAACTGATCTATCAGCCCGGACTCAAGAAATGGCTCAAGGGAGATTTCGCATTTCCTGATTATTTACGAGCTTATTCGCGTCTCAATCTATTTCCACTTCCGGTAAGATTGTCGAATTTAATTATTGACTTTCCCTTCTTATTTTCTAATGGCTTAGAAGCCTGTTTCCAGCAAGCTGATATTGTGCATGGAACGAACTATACTGTTTTTCCAACTCGGAAAAGTCGTCGAGTCATTACGATCTATGATTTGACGTTTATCAAGTATCCTGAATTTACGAATTCAACGGTTAGTGCTTATACAGAACGGTTAAAAAAATGCCTGCGCTGGACAGATTTAATTTTGACCATCTCGCATAGTTCTAAACGCGATATCGTTGAGTATCTCAAGGTTGATCCAGATCGAGTTTGGGTGACTCATTTAGCCAGTCGTTATCAAGTTGATCAGCCGATTCCTGAATTCTCGTTTCCGAAACCTTATATTTTATTTGTCAGTACGATCGAACCGAGAAAAAATATTCGATCGCTGATTTCTGCATTTGAATATCTAAAGCGAAATTATAAAATTGAGCATCAATTAGTTCTGATCGGTCAAAAAGGCTGGTTATACGAACCCATTTTTGATCAAATTGCGCGATCGCCGTATCAAAGTGAAATTCAGCATCTCGATTATCTTCCCGACGCTCAAGTCATGCAGTTTTACCGAAATGCGGATGTATTCGTGTATCCCTCGCACTACGAAGGGTTCGGAATGCCTGTATTAGAAGCAATGACGTTAGGTGCACCTGTTGTGACAACGAATGTCTCATCTCTGCCAGAAATTGCGGGCGATGCGGCACTATTGATTGAGCCAAATGCGATCGAAGATTTGGGAGAAGCGATTTTGAACGTCATTCGCGATCGCACTTTACGCGAGAATTTGATTCAAAAGGGCAAAGAACAAGCTAAATTATATTCTTGGGAAAATACGGCTCAAGAAACATTGAAAGCTTATCGATCAATTCTGTGATCTTAGTTCTGTGATATTAGTCAATCTTGCATTTTTAGCTTCAAAACCGACAGGTCACACTGTCTATGCAAAAAATTTACTACCTGGTTTAAGCACGCTTGATCCAGTTTTATTATCTGGACAAAATATCCCTCCTTACCAGTATTATCCGATTTCAGATCAACTCACACCGGATCAAGGGACAAAAGGGCATTTCAATCGATTGAAATGGACGCAATTTGAATTACCTAAAATCTATCATCAGCTTCAGAGTAATCTCATTTTCTCTCCAATTCCCGAAGCTCCAATTTTTACAAAATGTCGCTATATTGTGACATTACATGATTTTATTCCGCTGCGATTTCCGCGTTTCACATCGCCATTAACTCAATATTATCGATTCTATATTCCTCATGTTCTTGCCCAAGCTCAGCATATTTTGAGCGATTCAGAATCGACGGCAAATGATGCGATCGAGTTCTACAAAATCCCATCGAACAAAATCACAGTCATTCCACTTGCTTACGACAATCAGCACTTCAGATTTCTAGATTTACCCACTAAAAATTACTTTCTCTACGTCGGGCGACATGACCCTTATAAAAATATTGGTAGAGCACTCAGCGCTTTTTCTCGACTTCCTAAAGATTATGAATTCTGGATCGCAGGCTCACCCGATCCAAGATTTACCCCTCAGTTAGAACAGCAAGCTGAAAGCTTGGGAATTCGCGATCGCGTTAAATTCTTGAGTTATGTTTCCTATGCAGAATTACCTGCATTGATCAATCAAGCCACTGCGCTTGTTTTTACCAGTCTGTGGGAAGGGTTCGGCTTACCTGTACTCGAAGCAATGGCATGTGGAACTCCCGTCATTACTTCTAATCTGTCCTCAATTCCTGAAGTGGCAGGCGATGCGACGATTTTAGTCAATCCTTACCGTGAATCTGAAATTTTCGATGCGATGAATGCGATCGTTCAAGATTCAAGCCTCCGAACCCAACTGAGAGAAAAAGGACTCGCTCGCGCTCAATCTTTTAGCTGGCAAACTACTGCGAACCAAACCGCAGAAATTCTCAAACGCTATCTCTAATTACTTTTTTGCCATCAGCATCACAACACCGCAGATAATAAACGCTAATCCAAACAGTCGGATCACCGGAATCTGCTCATTAAAGACGAATTTCCCGAGCAGCACCGAAAATACATATTGCAATGCAACTGCCGGAGCCAAAATACTGAGAGGAACACGAGTCAGCAGCAAAATGTATAAGATTGCACCCGCTCCATAGCATCCTAGTCCAATCACCAATTCAGGCGTTGTGGCAATACTGAGAACATGGCTCACCGCATTATTAGAAGTGAGTTGCCCCAGTTTCAATGCCCCTGATTTGAGAAAAAACTGACCTGCAACACCTGCCACGATCGACATCAGAAACAATGCAAATTCTTGAAAACTCACAGGAAATCTTTCTCCACATTTCGCTTTTTCAGTTTACAGCTAGCTTGAGCGTCTGACCGGGAAACCTTGAGCTACATTTATTTTGGAAGCATGAAAAACTCACGATGAATTCTTCAACCCCTGTACAACCGACCTACACTGACGCCCAAATTTCCATTTGGTTACGTGGTCTTCTCACTTTGGCTTGGGCAGATGATAAGTTCGATGAAGCGGAGCAACAGTTAATTGCTTCTCTGACTGAACATGCCTTAACCCAGGAAGAAACAGAGCGATCGTTTCAACCGATCTCGAATGAAGAACTGCGATCGCACTTTGCCCCTGACGCTCAGCTTGCCGAGAATTTTCTCAGAACCGCAGTGATGGTTGCCCTCGCAGATGGAGTCTACACATCCAGCGAAGACGAAATCTTAGAACAATTCTGTCAGACCTTGAATACTGGAACTGAGATTCTAGAAAATCTGCGGCTGACTTTATGCGATCGACATGCCGAAACTCAAGCGCTCCAGCCGCATCCTGAACTGCATCTTGATGTGTTGCAGCCTGTACGATCGTGGCTCGACGGCTTCCAAGTTCACGATCCAAAGGTTGCACATTTTCTCTGCAAACTCATTCCCGCCCAATGCCCCTTTGAGCGAGACGTAAAGCTATTCGGGCACAAGATTGTGCATATTCCACCCATGTGCAAGTTGAATCCGCTGTATGAACAGTTGGTCGGTTTACGATTCCGCGCACTCTCATATCTTGCAGACGAATGCGGCGAGGATGTTACACCTTACTGTTAGAAGAATTGGCGATCGCTCTTGAAGAGAGGAGCGGTCACAAAATTATATGGATCGCATAAGAATTGAGATTGATTTCGGTAGACTGAGAGCAAAAGTTCTCTACTCGTTTCTGCTTTATGTCAGTCTCAATTCCACAACAGGTTTTAGATACCTTACAAATGCTTTCTCCAGAAGAACAGAAAATGGTTCTCGAATTTGCAGTGAAGTTGCAACACAAACAAGTTCCGACTTCAAACTCGCCTGAATCTTTTCAATCGTTCTTTGACGTTGCTAGAGAGTTTATTGGTCGCGGGGAAGGACCGAGCGACTTATTAACCAACCCCGATTACATGAAAGGATATGGACAGGATTCACCAGCAAGTCATTCTTGATACGGGGCCACTTGTTGCTTTAATTAATCGTCGTGAGCCTCGTCATGAATGGGTGAAGCATCAGTTAATGAGAATTCAGTCACCATTATTTACCTGTGAAGCAGTAATTTCAGAGACAGTGTTTCTCTTGCAGCACGTTCACAATGGGATACAAACACTCAAAGGCTTACTAGAAACAAAAAGTATCTATATCGGTTTCCAGTTTAATTCTGAGGTTGAGCAAGTTACAGATCTATTAGTTCGCTACGACTCTGTTCCAATGGATTTTGCAGATGCTTGTCTCGTAAGAATGGCAGAACTCTTGCCTGATAGTGCAGTTCTCACACTTGATAGCGACTTTCTAATTTACCGCAAGCATAAAAATCAAACGATCGATACAATCGCACCTTGGCAGTAAGTTCGACTTGCCCAAAACTCCATTCACCGCGATGATTGAAAAGATTTTTTAGCTCAAAAAACGATGCAAGAACTGATCGCGGATGTATTGGTTGTCGGAGGCGGAACAGGCGGAACAGCCGCAGCCATCCAAGCCGCCCGACGCGGTGCAAAAACAATTCTCGTCAGTGAATTTGAGTGGCTCGGCGGAATGCTCACCAGTGCAGGCGTAACCGCTCCCGATGGCAACGAACTTGCAGCCTTTCAAACCGGAATCTGGGGTGCATTCCTGCGCGAATTAGAACGCCGACAACCCGGAGGACTCGACAACGCTTGGGTCAGTTTCTTCACCTACGAACCCCGAATCGGAGCCGAAATCTTTGCCGATTGGGTCAAGGCTTTACCGAATTTGCAGTGGATCGCCGGAGAAATTCCCGCCGCCGTTTTGCAAGAAAACGACCCTTGCGGTATCGGCGAAGCCGCACGCATTCTCGGAGTCGAATTTCAAACAGTCAGAGTCGAGGCAAAAATTACGATCGATGCCACCGAACTCGGCGATCTTTTAGCCCTAGGCAACATTCCTCATCGCTGGGGATGGGAATTGCAATCCGAATTCAACGAACCAAGCGCTCCGCCTGAACCCAACGAACTGACTCAAACCTATCCTGTTCAAGCGCCAACCTGGGTCGTTGTGATGCAAGATTTTGGTGAAGCAGAAGCACCAGAAATTCCCAAACCTGAACATTACAATCCCGACTTATTCGAGAAAGCTTGGCAAAACTATGGCGCTGAAGCATTTTTGAATTACGGACGGCTTCCCGGAGATCGCTTCATGATCAACTGGCCCATCTCTGGCAACGACTACGGTGAGAATCCCAATCGGCTACTCGATCGCTCAACTCGCCTCGAATTCCATGAAGACGCAAAAAACCACTCTCTCGCTTTCGCCCACTTTATCCAAACCAAATTAGGGCGCAGATACGGACTCGCCGAAAACACCTTTTCGAATGGCACTGCCTTTGCTCTGCATCCCTATTATCGAGAAAGCCGCCGTCTCATCGGTATCACCACCCTGCGCGAACAAGATCTGCTTCCCAAAGGACAAGTTGCCCCACTCCCCTACCAAGTCGATGCGATCGGCTGTGAATACGCCGAAAATTTCTGCCAAGCGATCGCCATTGGCAACTACGCCAACGACCACCACTATCCGAGCGGCGACATTCCATTAAAATCAAAATCCATCCGCTGGGGCGGGCGTTGGACAGGAACCCCCTTCACGATTCCTTACACCTGCTTGATTCCGAAGGAAATCGACAATTTTCTAGTCTGTGAGAAAAACATCTCCGTCACCCACATCGCCAACGGCGCAACTCGGCTTCAACCGCTCGTTTTAGGAATTGGGCAAGCCGCAGGTATGGCAGCCGCTCTTTGCATCGAACAAATCTGTCATCCCCGTCATTTAGATGTGCGATCGCTGCAACTCGCCTTACTCACCGATGCGATCGCGCCCGCTGCAATTTTTCCTCTGTTCAATTTGTCACCTAAACACCCAGAATGGCTCGTCTGGCAGCAATACTATCTCGACCATCCAGAAAGTTATCCGACAAACGGTGAATGTCCCGCCAGTAAAAGCATTCAAGCACCTAGCGACCAAGCTAAACCATTCAATGGAATTTTCCACCGCAAAGGAGTACAAGACTATACATTAAAATCTACAGAACCATCCCAGACTGAATGGCTGATCGTCACAGTAGATCCCGAAGTCAACGCTCAACTACAGAAAATTCAGACCGGACAATCACTGAGCGGTTTAGGTAAATTTAATCAGTCTGGAAATTGGATTTTAGTAGAAGCGCTGAATACGGATAATCAACACTACCCTGAAGCGTTTGTCAAGTAGGTGCGACTACCGAATTTGAGTTTTCAGCCATTTTTTGTCCTGATGTGATGCCCAAAATTGTGAAGAAAGGGGTATCAACACTGAGGACGTAAAATATGCGCGCTCAAACTTTGGTTGCACTCTTTAGCTGGCTCATTGGAGCAGTTGCTATCGGTTCTTACACCACCGAGCGTTTCTTCCCCGCCGCCTCTCAGTTAAACGCCCCTCAACTGATTCCACACACACTTGCCCATCGGGGCAGCGGACGGATCGAAACCCAACTCGAACAGATGAACTTTCTCATCTAATTTTCTCAATCTCAGCTTTTCAATCTGAACAGTTTACATTGAGCTTCCAAACTGTGTGGAGATCGCTTTTCTAGAGGGTCGATCTCCCTCTTTAATTTTTTTCCATCGACGATCGCAGTCTATTCCCTGACGAAGCACTATAAGACCCAACTGTTGAGTTTTCAGCGAGAGTTGGGCACGTTCAAAAAAGCAATTTTATCGAAATCTATTAAAGATAAAATTGTTAACGTATGCCAACGATGAAGTTTTGCTCTGTATTGAGAGAATTCCTGTTGAAATACAGACTCTCGCTGTAGACTGGATTTCGGCATCGTTTTGATTGTATTCGTGTTCTTTGTTTCAGCGGTGGCGCGATCGATATGACAAATGACCTAGATCTGATCAAACTTCTCAGCCCTAGTGCAATGGATCAGATTATGTTGTATCTGGCGTTTAGCGCAATGCGAACGGGCGGTCATCGTCATGGCGCATTCCTAGACGCAGCCGCAACAGCTGCCAAGTGCGCGATTTACATGACTTACTTGGAGCAGGATGGCAACATCCGGATGACGGGTCATCTGCACCACATCGAACCCAAACGAGTAAAGGCGATCGTGGAAGAAGTCAGACAAGCTCTTACCGAAGGCAAACTCTTGAAAATGCTAGGGTCACAAGAACCTCGGTATTTGATTCAGTTACCCTACGTCTGGATGGAGCAATACCCCTGGCAACCGGGACGCTCACGAGTTCCTGGAACCAGTTTGACTTCTGAAGAAAAGCGCCAAATCGAACAGAAATTGCCCAACAATCTGCCCGATGCCCAACTGATCAACTCCTTTCAGTTTTTAGAACTCATCGAGTTTCTGAATACGCGATCGCAAGAGGATCTTCCACCTGAGCAGCGAATGCCCTTGAGTGAAGCACTGGCAGAGCATATCAAGCGCCGCCTGCTTTACTCTGGAACCGTCACTCGCATCGAGTCGCCTTGGGGAATGCCTTTCTATGCGCTCACCCGAGCATCTTACTCACCTGAAGACCAAGAAGAACGCGCTTATGTCATGATTGAAGACACAGCGCGATTTTTTCGCTTGATGCAAGACTGGGCAAAGCGAGAAGATCAGGTCATGCGCGTCTTAGAAGAATTAGATATCCCAGACGATCGCGTGAGAGATGCGATCGCAGAGCTTGACGAGATATTACGCAACTGGGCCGATCGGTATCATCAAGAAGGTGGAAAACCATTTGTCGTGCAGATGGTATTTGGTTCAACCGAAACGTAAGCAGTTTAGACTATTACGCAATTTAAACTTTTGCAACTGTCTGAAAGATAGCGTCAACTCCCCAGAGTAAACTAGGCAATGATTCTAGGATGAAGCGGTCTAGTATCGTCGAAGCTTAGAACTACAGATGATGCCAAATCATAAGCACTAATCTGGAGCCTTCCATAATATGTCTCATACGGTCAAAATTTACGACACCTGCATTGGGTGTACACAGTGCGTTCGTGCTTGTCCTACGGACGTTCTAGAAATGGTTCCCTGGGATGGGTGCCGTGCGGGTCAAATCGCATCGTCACCGAGAACAGAGGACTGTGTTGGCTGCAAACGTTGCGAAACGGCTTGCCCGACGGACTTCCTCAGCATTCGAGTTTACTTGGGTGCTGAAACGACTCGCAGTATGGGTCTGGCTTACTAAGTTTGTCTTATTAAGCAAAACTTCATACAGCAATCATTTTTCATTTATGTGGGTTCAAAGTTATGGGGGCAGTTCGCCCTCATTTTTTTGTTTGCTTTTTGTTTGCAATTGAGGGAGATTCGCTCTTGAAAGCTCTAATTCTCTCCGATCGTGAATTCAAAATCCAGCAAGATCGTTGAAGGAGCATCTATCTATTATCTCCGCTCGAATTGGGTTCGTACAAAATAATGCGATTGCCGTCAGGATCATAGGCATAGGCTTCGCGTCCATGAGACACGGTGCGAATCTCACTGATAAACGCATCAATGCGATCAAGTAAAGCGATCGCCTCTTCCAGCTTTTCAATCTGCACACACAAACTTACGGCTGGAAATAAGGTAATCGGCGCTTTCTCTGGCGATTCCTCAACCGTTGGGCGATAAATGCCGAGCCGGATACCAAATGCTTCAAATTCTGCATATTTTTCAGGCGTGAAAATCTGCGGCTCTTGCTGAAAAAGTTGCTGATAAAAGTTGACAGACCGATCGAATTGTGAGGCTGCGATCGTAACCCACGCTTTTTGGATGCGCATAAAAATCCCCTTCCAGACATAAATTCATTTTGGAACAAAACGTTAGATTGAGAGGGAACAGTATTGAGGAAACTGCGATGACCGCTACACTCTCTGCGCCTCAGTCGGTAACATCTTGGCTAGGAGATGAAGGAGAAGATTTACTCACCTATCAAGCCAAAGTTTCTAAGGATTTATTGCATTTGCCGGGTCCCGATTTTCTCGATCGCGTTTTTGTTCAAAGCGATCGCTCTCCCCAAGTGCTTCGGAGTTTGCGCCAGCTTTATTCATTTGGAAGGTTAGCAAATACAGGTTATATTTCGATTTTGCCTGTTGATCAAGGGATTGAACATTCAGCCGGAGCTTCGTTTGCCCCGAATCCGATTTACTTTGATAGTGAAAATATTATCAAACTCGCGATCGAAGGGGGATGTAATGCAGTTGCAACAACGCTTGGCGTACTCGGCAGCGTTTCACGGAAATATGCGCACAAAATCCCCTTCATTCTCAAGCTCAATCACAATGAGCTACTCACCGTTCCCAATCAGTACGACCAAATCATGTTTGCATCTGTTGAACAGGCTTGGAACTTGGGAGCGGTTGCAGTTGGGGCAACGATTTACTTTGGGTCTGAAAATTCAACTCGACAGATTCAAGAAGTGAGTCAAGCGTTTGCGTTAGCGCATGAATATGGCATGGCAACGATTCTTTGGTGCTATCTGCGCAACAGTGCATTTAAGCAGGATAAAGACTATCATCTCGCAGCAGATTTGACCGGACAGGCGAATCATTTGGGAGTCACGATCGAAGCTGACATCATTAAGCAAAAACTGCCAGAAATCAACGGCGGCTATGCTGCAGTTGCAAAAGCGACCGGGGAAAGTTATGGCAAAACTGATCCAAAAGTGTATGGCGAACTGACGACAGATCACCCGATCGATTTAACGCGCTATCAGGTGCTCAACTGTTATTCAGGTCGAGCAGGATTAATTAATTCGGGCGGTGCTTCAGGTAAAAACGATTTTGCAGAAGCGATTCGGACAGCCGTGATCAACAAGCGTGCAGGCGGAACTGGATTGATCTCTGGACGCAAGACATTCCAACGCCCCTTTGACGAAGGCGTGAAACTGTTCCATGCGATTCAAGATGTTTATCTCTCGCCTGAAATTACGATCGCTTAAATCAAGATTGGTCAATCCATCGCTGCAAGATCGGATTGACCAGTTCCGGCGCTTCATCTTGGGGACAGTGCCCAACATTTGGAAGTTCGATAAATTCTTTCACCTGTGGATATTCTGCAAATTTGCGGGCTAACTTGATCGGTTCCCAAGGGTCTTTCTCACCCCACAGCACGATCGCGCGACACGGCAATTTTGGAAACAGATCTTCAGGCAAAGGCCCTGTGGAATATCCGGTAAACGCAACGAAAACAGCGGCTGCACCTTCATCGCTCGCTGCACCAAGCAAAAGCTCAACTAATTCATCAGTCACAGCTTCCGATCGCGCATAAGCCTTGAGCAAAATATTTCTGACCGCTTTTGGCTTGGCAACTTGCTTGAAAAACCATTCTCCGAAGGCTTGATTTTTCAAAACTTTCTGTAAAATTGGCGCTCCAATTCGTTTTACCCAGGGTTGGGTTGCTCGATATCGTTCATGTAAAAGCCGTAGTGAACAGTTGAGCAACGCTAGCGATCGCGCAATTTCAGGATGATCAACCGCAGCCTGCATGACCACAATACAGCCGATGGAATTCCCGACTAAAACCGCAGGCTCTCCAACAATTTCACGACAAAAATCAGCAATCTGGTTGCCCCAAGTTTCAAAGGTATATTCGATTTCCTCAAGAGGTTTCGGCTTTGCAGATTTGCCGAAACCAATCAAGTCGATCGCATAAACGCGACAGTTTTTTGCAAGTTCGGGAATGTTTTTGCGCCAGTGAAAAAAAGAAGCCCCAAATCCATGCACCAAGACAACAGGCGTTCCCTCAGTTCCTTGAGTTTGATAGGCAATTTCAAATCCTTGCCAGTTCCAGGTTTTGTATTCGATCGCAACTGTCGGAGCCGTCACCATTTTCCCTGTTCCCAAAATGCCTCTTTACAAACTGTAACGATTTTTTGGACATTCGGGGTCGCCAAATTTCTGCAAATGTCGGATTTTGCAGAAAGCTGGTCTATAACTAAGAGGGCAAAACGTCTCAGTTGTTACACTCCAAAGCACTATGGACAGTCCACTTATCGGCAAATATGCACCCGACTTTGAACTCCCCGGTACAGATGGAGCGATTCATCATTTAGCCCGTTACCTTGAACAGCACCAGGCGATCGTGGTGGTGATCATGTGCAATCACTGCCCGTATGTGAAACTGTATCTCGATCGGCTCAAACAACTTCAAACTGAGCTTAAACCTCAAGGTGTAACCTTGATCGGCATCAATCCCAACGATTCGGATCAATTTCCCGAAGATAGCTACGAAAAGATGCAATCCTTTGCAACAGCGCATCAACTTAATTTTTTGTATCTGCGGGATATGAATCAAGATGTCGCTCATGCCTTCAAAGCTGTAAAAACTCCGCAGGTGTATCTGCTCAACAAGCAAGGCATTGTCTGCTACGCAGGCGCGATCGATGATAATGCTCAAACCCCTGAAGCGGTTCAGCATCAATATTTGAAAAATGCGATCGCATCACTGCTCAACCATCAACCCATTTCACCCACTTCAACTGATCCCGTCGGATGCTCTGTGAAATGGCGCAATTAATCGATCAAGCTTGTCCATACTGAGGGCAAACGATCGAGGTTAAGCAGCATGGATCTGAGTGTTGTGATCTGTACTTACAACGGTGCAGGACGAATTGGACAAGTTTTAGACGGAGTGCGATCGCAAGTTCACACAGAGTCGATTACTTGGGAAGTTCTGGTCATTGATAACAACAGTCAAGATCACACAAAACAGGTGGTCGAAGCTTATCCAAAAGTGCGATATGTGTTTGAGGCGCAGCAAGGAACGGCTTTTGCGCGATCGAGAGCGGTCAAAGAAGCACAAGGACAATGGATCGCTTTTATTGATGACGATACAGTACCCGATGAAAACTGGGTCGCGCAGGCTTACCAATTCACGCAGACACATCCAGAGATTGGTGCATTTGGGGGACAGATTCATCCAGAGTACGAAGTTGAGCCACCCAGTGGAATTGGAAAAATTGCGCCTTATTTAGCGATCGTAGAACGCGGGTCGAAGCCACATCGATACGATCGAGTTTTACCTCCTGGAGCAGGATTAGTGGTGCGGCGGCAAGTTTGGCTCGATCATATGCCCGAGAAATTGGTCTTAGTCGGACGAACAACAGCAACAATGCTGGCAAGTGAAGATATTGAAGCCATTTTGCACATTCAGAATTCAGGACATGAAATCTGGTACAACCCCGAAATGCACCTTTATCATCAGATCCCCAAATGGCGAACTGAGAAATCGTACTTATTGAAGTTAATTAAAGGCGTAGGACTGGCTCGGCATCAGATTCGCATGACTCGCTGGCAGGCTTGGCAACGTCCATTGATCACGCCGATTTATTTGCTGAATGATTTGAGAAAGCTGATGACTCATTGGGTAAAATTCGGGCGATCGCAGAATTTAGAAGTCGTTTGTGAACAGCAATTGTTACTTAGTAGTTTGGTCAGTCCATTCTATTTGAGACGCTTGAACTTAAAAGAATGAAACTCTTAATCCAACATACACATCGCCCCGATGAGATTGCAGGCGTTGTCACCTATATTGATGCGATCGTACCCGGTCTAAATGCTAACGGGGTAGAAACAAAAGTGCTGTCAACCCAGACAGAATCGATTATCTCCTGGATTTCAGAGATTTTTTGGGCAGATGTTGTGCATATGAATTCTAATCACTTAGGATTCGCATTACTCTGTAAGTTATTGGGTAAAAAAATCGTTATTAAATATCATTATTTATTCTATATTTCGACTCATTTTCATTACGAAAAAATGACTTTTTGGCAACGATTCAAGTTTGAACTGATTCAGACTTTGCCAAAGTCAAATTATCCCCTGAAATGGAAGCTGCATACTTTTGTAAAATGGGCGAGATTAGCAACTCGTTTGGGGACCGCGCTTTTAAGCGATCGACATGCTGCCTGTAGCCAGTTTTTAGCAGAATCCCATAGTTTTCCTTGGAAAGTTGAGGCGTTAAATTATCCGATCGCGTCTGCATCAGACAAGAAAACCCTGGCAGATCTCGACCAGCCTTACACATTTACGTATGTCGGTCGCCTCAGTCCTGATAAAGGCGTTGATCTCTTGCTCAGAGCCACCAAGCTGATCGAAGCTGAGAATTTCAAAGTCAACATTATTGGCAGTGGTCAGGATTTAGAGCGATTGACAGAATTGGTCAAAGAGTTGCAAATTCAAGATCGGGTTGAATTCTTAGGTCGTCGCTCTGGCAAAGAAGTGTTAGAAATTGTGCGATCGTCGTTGGCATTAATTGCGCCTTCTCGCTGGCAAGAACCCGCTGGATATGTAGCCCTAGAAGCTTCGAGTGTACGGACTTGCTCGATCGTTGCAAGAGTCGGAGGTTTACCCGAGATGGCAGGAGAGTCAAATTTGCTCTTCGAGCGTGAAGATTACAAGACTTTAGCTCAGCATATGCAGACTTGTTTAGACAATCCCAGTCAAGCTTTAGAGCGAGGCGAGCTAGCGCATCAATATATTTCTGAACAATTTACTTCCGAGAAAGCCGTGCGCGAGTTGCTCGAATTGTGTCGTTAGCCCAGGTTGAATTCCTTCACCGCAGGCAAGAAGTTCGCATTTTCGTGACTTGAGCGACTCAATTTAATCAAAACAAAGCGCTGAATCGGAGCCAGTTCTGCCCATTGGGATTGAGCGATCGTAACTCCTACGTCTTGAGCTTTCTGCGTCACACTCTCAGGAATTGTATTTGCATCATTCCACTGTGGATTCGGATCGAGTGCTAAATCGGTCGCAGTTTCTCCAGTACGCTGTTCAACGAGCTGATGCAAGAGATCGTGATAGGTGCGAATCTCAGACTCAGAACTGCATGGAGTCTTGATCGTTTGATAGCGATCTGCTTCAGTAAACTTATTCCACTGATGTAATTTCAATTTGACTCCGCATGTATCCAACTTGAAGCGCACAATCATCGGAATGCAGCGCAACGAATCGACAAAATCAGTTTCAAACTGAAAGAAAAAACTCATGAAATTTGCCTTTAGTGATTACTTTTCGGAGCAACATTTCGCACAATCCAATAACTAATAGATAGCGCAAAAATTGCTGTAGCCAAAGCAATGAGATCAAGCCCAGCCGTTTTCTCTAAATCGAGAATGATAATTTTTCGAGCGACTGCGATTAAGGAAGTGACAATTACTAACTCTACTTGAATCACATGTTTTTTCAGGTAGGCAGTAATGTTTTCTAAAATCTCAAACGCAATCAAAACGTTTAGAAATAGACCAAATGTTGTGAATAAAATTTTTCCTGATTCTTCGCTTGGAAAAGGCGAAGAAAGTTTAATAAACAAGAAAGTTCCTAATTGAAAGACTGCTAGAAAAATCACCAGCAGCATCATAATCGAGAGGATCTTCGAGACCCATGTCTCGACACGCCCCAGAAGTCCGAGAAAATTGTCATCTTTCATGAATTCTCGCACCGATTTCAACAGGGGATGCCGCATAAATACTTACCGTCTCTACTGTTGTGAGCATACCGAAGGCAGGGATCGGAGTAAAGAGAAGAGTAAGTTTCCGAACATGAGGGATTCTATCAGGAGCAATTGAGCAAAGTCTATAGTTACCGAATCGTACTTTTCTCAATACCAGCAAAGTACGGATGATTTTATAAAATTCGGCTACCAGACGCTAGCTCGAATAAAAATATGCGATCGAGATCAAATCGCAGCGGTAAGCGATCGCCGACTTTCACATCCAATCTTGGAGCAGCTTGCAGATTCAACGCTCGTCCTTCCAGCATGACTCGCAGTAGAATCTCACGTCCTAAAGGCTCAATTACGCTAACAGTACCGAAACAATGCGGGTTTTCCGCATCGATCGCAATATGTTCCGGGCGAATTCCCAAATCGTATTGACCTGGCGATACCTTCAGTGAAGCAAGAATGGCATGATTGCCGATGCGAAACTCTACCCCCGTGAACGTCACAGGAATGAGATTCATCGGAGGACTTCCCAGAAAAGTTGCAACCATGCGATTGACAGGTCGATCGTAAATTTGCTGCGGTGTCCCAATCTGCTGAATTCTTCCTCGATCGAGCACGACAATCTGATCGGCAAGCGTCATTGCTTCTACTTGGTCGTGTGTGACGTAAATTGTAGTGATTCCGACTTGCTGATGTAACTGTTTTAATTCGGTTCGAGTTCCGTCTCGCAACTGGGCATCAAGGTTTGAAAGCGGCTCATCTAAGAGAAAGACTTGGGGTTGACGGGCGATCGCGCGACCGAGGGCGACGCGTTGCTGCTGCCCACCAGATAATTGTCTTGGTTTGCGATCGAGGAGATGGCTAATTTCTAAAATTCTGGCAACCGTTTCGACTCGAGCTTGAATTGTGGATGCCTCCACCTGACGCATCTTCAGCCCAAACGCAATATTTTCTGCCACGCTCATATGAGGGTAAAGCGCGTAATTTTGAAACACCATTGAAACATCGCGTTGACGTGCTGGGACTTGATTCACCAAGCGATCGCCAATATACAAATTTCCTGAAGTCGCGGTTTCCAACCCTGCGATCGTTCTTAAAATCGTCGATTTCCCACAGCCAGACGGTCCAACCAGCACCCAAAATTCACCATCGGGAATCTTAAAACTGATGTCTTCGATCGCGGCGGATTTGCTAAAGCGGCGAGTAATCCCGTCAAGCTGTACAGTTGCCATAGGAAATATCTATCTTTGATAGTAAAACTTACGTAAAGCTTGAAGTGCCCAGTCTATCTTAAGGGATATTATTTTAATACCATTGTAAATTAATGTTGTTTAGTAGACTTCAGTTTAAGGATTTTGGTGAATCAGAGTTCCAGTTTAAATTCGTTACAGGTTCTGATTGTGGAAGATGAAGCGGTAACGCGGACAGCGTTGACGGTTCTTCTAGAATATCAGGGCGGAATCGTCACGGCTGTCGGCTCCGTACAAGAGGGAATTCAAGCTATCAAATCCGGCTTAGAGCCAGAGGTGTTGGTCAGTAATATTCGTCTTCCAGATGGCAATGGAGCCAGAGTCTTAGAGGCAATTCGCAGGCAGTATGTCGATCGCCCTAGAGTCGCGATCGCATTGACAGGCGAAGAGATCGAAGCGATTCGAGTCGATCCAGAGTCAGCAGGATTTCAGGTGTATTTGTCTAAGCCATATGATTCGAGAATTTTATTGAGTACGATCGCCCGATTGATGCGGTAAAGTTGCGACTGAGCGGTTTTCTTAGAAGTTATGTCGCAATACATTCTCAAGCGGCTTTTGGGGCTAATCCCGGTGCTATGGGGGATTACGCTGGCAGTGTTTCTATTGTTGCGGTTCATTCCGGGTAATCCCGCAGTTGTCTTAGCGGGAGAACGCGCAACTCCTGAACAGATTGCAGCTTTAACGACTCAACTTGGGCTAGATCAACCCTTATTTTTGCAATATTTTACCTTTGTCGGAAATTTGTTGCAGTTGAAATTTGGCACTAGCATTTTGACTGGGATTCCAGTCTTAGACGAGATTCGGACAAGATGGGCAGCGACTTTTGAATTGTCGATCGCAGCAATGTTGATCGCGATCGTGATCGGCATTCCAGCGGGAATCATCGCAGCGGTTCAGAAAAATCGCTGGCAGGATCAATTGACGATCGCGGGATCGCTAATCGGCGTTTCCCTTCCAGTCTATTGGTTAGGATTGCTGCTGATTTATTTTTTCTCAGTCACATTGCGATGGTTGCCGCCGGCTGGCAGGATCAGCGTTGGCATTGATTTTCAACCGATAACAGGTTTTTATGTTCTTGATGCGATCTTGCAACTCAATCCAGCAGCATTCATCGATGTAATCACGCACTTGATTCTGCCTGCATTGACATTAGGTACGATTCCACTGGCGATCGTGGCAAGGATTACTCGCAGTGCCATGCTTGAAGTGTTGAATCAAGACTACATTCGCACTGCAAAAGCTAAAGGATTACCTGATCGCTTAGTCATTTGGCGACATGCGCTGAAAAATGCACTCTTACCAATCAATACAACGATCGGGCTGCAATTTGGAACGCTATTAAGCGGCGCAATTTTGACCGAGACGATCTTCTCCTGGTCAGGAATTGGCTCTTGGATTTACGAGGGAATTTTGGCGCGAGATTATCCCGTCGTACAGGGTGGCGTTGTGTTTATTGCGATCGTATTCGTATTGATCAATTTGCTCGTGGATTTGTCTTACGCGATCGTCGATCCGAGGGTGCGGTATGAATGATTTGAGATCGGTACGGCGATTCTGGCAATCGCTGTCCGGCAGAATTGGATTGGTTTTGACCGTGTTTCTTTTTGCGATCGCGCTGCTTGCTCCGATTTTGCGTCCTTATCGTCCGAGCAGAAATTTCCAAGACCGATTGCTTCCTCCAAGCCTGACGCATCTTTTTGGAACCGATGGACTGGGGCGCGACCTCCTGACTGGTGTTTGGTATGGCATTCAAACCTCATTGCTGATCAGTCTCGTCTCCGTTGGAATTGGTGCTCTGATTGGTTTAACTTTGGGTATCTTGGCAGGTTATTTTCGCGGTTGGATTGATGCAGTTCTAAGCTGGATGACCGATATTTTGTTGGCATTTCCATCGATTTTGTTCGCGATCGCGATCGTAACTGTCACCGTTAATCCAAGTCTTCAAACTGTGATATTTGCGGTTGGAGTGGTGCAAATTCCGACATATATTCGGCTCACTCGCAGCGTCGTTCTGTCGTTGAGAGAGCAGGAATTCGTGCAGGCAGCGAAAGCATTGGGAGCAACAACGCCGCAGATTATTTTGCGACACATTTTGCCCGGCAGTTTAGCGCCGATGATCGTGCAAGCTTCTTTGTCGTTAGGAACCGCAACTTTAGAAGCAGCAGGACTGGGATTTTTAGGATTGGGCGCGCCACCGCCGACTCCAGAACTGGGCACGATGTTGGCGGATGCATTTCGAGATGGCTATTTACGGACTGCTCCTTGGACAACCATTTTTCCAGGGATCGCGATTACCCTGATCGTGTTAGCGTTTAATTTACTTGGAGATGGATTACGCGACGGATTTGATCCCCGATCGAGATAATTTGCAGTTTATGGAAGACATTAACGTTCTACTAGAAGCGCTCAAAGATCCCAACGAAGATGTGCGAGCAGATGCAACTCAGGCATTATGGCAGATTTGGTTTGCTCAAAAGGGTGTGACTGGACTGCAAACGCTCCAACGCGCCCAAGTGCTGCTGGAATCGGGGCAGGCACTTGAGGCAGAAACTATTTTGAGTGAATTAATCGAACATCAGCCCGATTTTGCTGAAGCGTGGAATCGCCGTGCTGTATTGTATTTCGTGCAGCAGCAATATCGAAAAGCGATCGCCGATTGCGAAAAAGCGATCGAACTCAATCCCATTCATTTTGGAGCGCTGCATGGGTTGGGACTCTGTTACGCTGCGATCGGAGATTATCGAGATGCCATTGCCGCATTTCGGCAAGCTTTGGAAATTCAGCCTTACGCGATCGAGAATCAGCGCCTAATTTTGGAATGTACCGCCAAATTAAGCTAAGAACACTTTTAAATCTGTCACAAGGAGTAACTCAGATTAGAAGAAGTATGCCAATATAGAGTCGTGTGAGGAGTAAGTTACAAAATCGCAAAAGCCCTTGAAGTCGAAACACGGCCAGACGTTCAAGGGCTTTTGTTTGTCTTGATTCAGAATTTTAGATTTTTCGTCAAGCTTCTTTTGATTTGCGACTGCGGTAAGTGCGGCGGCGAACCAAAAACTCAGGAATATCAATTTTGAGATCTTGATGGAACGGATTCGATCGCGCTGTAGATTTCAAATCCGGTGGGGCAGAAGTATCGATCGTTGCTAGTAGTTCAACAATTTCAGTTGGAAGGTCTTGATCGCCTAGCAGTTGTTTGAGTGCGATCGCTTTATCCTGCAAGACCTGAAAGCGCGTTTTCCAATGTTGAACTGCCGTTTCGTACTCGCTTGCCTGTTGGGCTTGGCTAAGAATTTGTTCCTGCATTTCGGCAGCTTGACTCTCTAGTTCTGTCATTCGGCTCTGGCTTTGTTCGCGATCGGCTTCCAGTTCTTGACAGACCTGCTGCATCAGCGCTTGCGTCGTCATCTGCCGAGCAATTCGCCCTTCGAGCGTTTCAACTTGAGTTTCTAATTCCGTAATCCGAATCTGTGCAGATTGTTTCTGCTCCTCCAAATCTTGAATCTGCTGGCGGCGCAGTTGCAAATCAGCCTGCAGTACTTGAATTTGTTGCCCCAGTGCAGAAGGTTCGCCTACATCACTTTGAATTTGCGTTTTCAACGCATCCAATTCTGCCGCATCTAACAGAATTTGATAATCTCGCTCTCGTTGCTGTGCCTGTTGGACTTTGGCTTCAAGTTCTGCTTTTTGTTGGGCAAATTGCAGCTTGAGATGGTGAATTGCCTGTTGTTGAACATTGGCGATTTCTTCAGTCGAAGCCAATTGACGTTCCAGAAATCGTTGATCGACAATCTGCGATCGCAAGTCACTTAAACTTGCGATCGACTGATCCAACGCCAGTTCTAAATCCCGAATGCGACGCTGTTGAGTTTGAACTTGATCTTGAAGCTGCAATAATTCTGGCGTGACCGAACTGGGAGGAGAATCCTCTGGGATCAAACTAAGTTGCTCTGGGCACTCCGACACGGATCGCTCCTCCCAAATCCTTGCCTATTTATTATAGTTTCAGATTCTCGGTTCCTCAGGTAATTTTGCTACTTCGGGGGGATCAACACGATTCAGTGACCAACGATATTCGATCGGAATATTTTTGCGTTCTAACTCACCTTCAAAATGCTTTTGTTGGGATAAGGCTTTCCGCAGAGCAATAATTAATTGCTGCACCTGCTCTCGCTGACCCGATCCCACGGCAAACATGGTTTGACGCTCTAACAGTTGCAGCAGCAACTCATAATGAATATGCGATGGAAGAGGTATCGGTTCCATGAATTAAAGTGACGAAGGGACAATAAGAAAAGAGCGACATTCTTCTGACTCTAAACGGTTAAGCTCACAGAACTCAAGAGATCACTCTAAAGAATTAACCTGCGAGCAGTCTAGCGCCAAATCACTCAATCTTGAATTAGCTGTGCAAGAGCTTGTCCCGGATCGGGCTGTTTGACTAACGATTCCCCGATCAAAACGGCTGAAGCGCCAGCTTTCCCGACTCTCGCTAAGTCTTCAGCCGTGTAAAGCCCTGACTCACTGACTACTGTAATGTTTCTTGCAGATAAAGTCGTCAGACGTGCTTGCAAAATGTCTTCTGTCGTTTTCAAATCGACTGAAAAGTCTTTGAGGTTGCGATTATTAATTCCAATCAGCGTAGCTCCATCAAGATTGAGAACGCGATCGAGTTCGGCTAAGGTATGCACCTCAATTAGGGCAGTCATGCCGAGCGCTTTCACAATTTTGAGGAAATATTGCAAATCTTGATCCGACAGAACTGCTGCAATCAGTAAAACTGCATCTGCACCATGCAGCCTTGCCCATTGCATCTGGTACGGATAGATGATGAAATCCTTGCACAAGAGCGGAATGTCAACGACTTCGCGGATTTGTGCAAGATATTGGAAGCTGCCCTGGAAGAACTTCGTGTCGGTCAGAACAGAGAGACAAGATGCGCCGCCGGATTGATAGGATTTTGCGATCGCAACCGGATCGAAATCTTCACGGATAACGCCTTTGCTTGGAGAAGCTTTTTTTACTTCGGCGATCACCGCAGGTTTCTTGGGGTTGTTTCTTAAAGCCGCGAGAAAGTCTTTCGGAGCGGGGGCATCTTTGAGTTTGCGTTGCAGTTCGCTGAGGGGCAGCTTTTCCCGAAGTTGATCAACTTCAGTTTCCTTATGCCAAATGATTTCTTCAAGAATGTTGGCAGGTTCGCTGTTGGGTGTTTTGATTTGATAGCGCAGTTCTTCAACAGCGATAGATGGGTTCGGGGGACGACGACGAATTTCCATAGCGTGGGTTCAGGTTAGGAAAGGATTGGATCAAATTGAGAATTTTCTGAAGAGCCTCCTAAATCCCCAATTTGAAGAACTTTGAGAAGAAAGATTTCCCGAATTTCAAGAAGTTTTCAATCAAAGTTCCCCAATGTTGAGCATCTAGGAGGCTAAAACTGACTGGAATAAAGCCACAATCAATGTGCGGCTGCCCGCTTGTACGCCTCATCCAGAATTTCTGATAACGTTGGATGGGTATGTACCAAGAATGCCAACGTATTGACCGATTCGCGTTTTGCGATCGCATTCGCCGCTTCCTGAATCAAATCAGCCGCATGTAGACCAATAATGTGAACCCCTAACAGTTCACCGTTATCCTTGCGGAACACGATTTTGGCAATTCCTTCAGCTTCACCCTCAGCCAACGCTTTCGCATTGCCCTTAAAGTAGGTTCTTGCCACTGCGACTTCAAATCCTTCCGCTTTCGCAAGGTCTTTTGCCTGCGGTTCAGTTAATCCGACAAAGCTAATTTCTGGATGCGTAAAGGCTGCCGCCGGAATCGATCGATAATCAATCTCTCGGGTTCGACCGCACATATTTTCGATGGCAATGATTCCTTGAGCAGAAGCCGCGTGAGCCAGCATCATTTTCCCAGTCGCATCCCCAATCGCCCATAAATGCGGCACAGGCTTGCCGTCTGACAAAACTTGCATCTTGTCATTCACCGGAATAAACCCGCGATTGAGTTCCACTCCAACTGATTCTAAGCCCATGTCGTTCGCGGCAGGCACTCGCCCGGCTGCAACCAAGCAAGCATCGACTTCGAGCACATCGACGAGTTCTTTCGTTTTTGCGTCAATTAGCTCGATCGTCACTGGCGATCCAGGTGTGACTTTCGCGGCAAACACTCCAACTTTCGTTTCCACATCGCGGGGAGTAATCAAAATCCGCTGCGCTAACTTGGCAATATCTGGATCAAATCCTGGCATCAATTGATCCAGACCTTCGATCATCGTGACTTCACAACCGAGTGCCGTATAAACATCAGAGAATTCTAATCCGATGTACCCACTTCCCACGATCGCAATCCAAGGCGGCAATGATTCCAACTTAATCGCATCATCGCTGGTAAAAACAGTTTTGCCGTCCACTTGCACTCCGGGCGGTACAAATGGAATTGACCCCGGAGCTAGAATAATATTCTCCGCCGTAATCGTTTTCTCACCTTCTGGGGTGGAGACAATCAATTTTTGCGCACCTGCGACTTTGGCATGACCTTGAATCACATCGACATTCAGACGTTTCAGACTCCCAATTAAGCCTTCACGCTGTTTATTGACCAAATTCTGAGCATGTTGCGCGATCGCTGCGCGGTCAAATGAAACATCTCCCACATCAACGCCTAATGCCTTGAGATGGTCTGTCTGCTGCAGTTCTCTCACTCGTCCTGATGCGGCAAGCAGTGCTTTAGAGGGAATGCAGCCGCGATTCACACAAGTCCCGCCCATATCTGCTGCTTCCACGATCGCAGTTTTCAGACCACAATCAACGGCATGAAGCGCCGCTCCATGACCACCCACGCCCGCGCCTACAATCACTAAATCATAATCGTGAGCCACAGTCCCCTCCCGTTCTTAATGCCTATTTATTCTCAACCGTGAAGCGCCCATTCGACAATACGATTTTTCTAAAATGGCATCCCTCGATTCCGAACTGGGCATCCTGATTCAAGCGGAGCCACCGTGGAAATTGGAGTATTCCCGTTGAAGCTCAAGTTCGAGTTTCAACCCGTTTAGGAGTCAAGATATGGATCATCAACAGCGAGAATTACGTCGTGCTGCGGCTCAAGCGTTTGCAGAATCGCTCAATAAGCTGGAGCAAACAATTTGGTCGCCTGAAGATGAGCCAACCCCTGCAAGCTGCCCAATCGATTTAGAACAAGCCGTAGCAGAAATCGAGCAACTTATTCAAGCTCAAGAAGCGACTTCCGAAAAAAAGCTGCCTCCCGAGTAGAAAGACAGCTTTCTCCATTTAGGTAATGTAGCAGCTTGGCGCTTTCAACTTTTGAAGATCGCGCCCCTTACTCAGAAAGACAGCAATATATCGGGAGTTCTTCCCGAATCTTACTCTTCTACTTCGGTTGCAATTTCGGTTGTGATTTCGGTTGCGATTTCCTCGGCTGCGATTTCAGCTTCAATCTCATCCTCAATCATTCCCCCTTCTTCAGAGGTAGCAGGCACTAGAGCAACGGCTGCGATCGCATCATCTTCATCCAATCGCTGTACACGTACCCCTGTCGCTGCCCGCGACTGAGATGAAATCGCATCCACAGATTGCCGAATGATAATGCCGCGATTTGTGATCAGCATCATTTCATCGCCTTCGTTCACAATATGCAGGGCAGATAAGGTATCTCCAGGCTTACGGAATTTCGTTGCCACAATTCCCATGCCTGCTCGATTTTGCAGTCGGAACTGTTTCACGGGAACCCGCTTACCATAGCCTCCTGTTGTAATCACAAGTGCCCAAGGCCCGGATTGAGGCGGCAATTCTGCATTCTCATCGACTCCCGTTTCTTCATCCTCATCGGCAGCCCCTTCCGCCTGAGCTTGTGCGACATCTGCCACAATCTGCCCTGGCAAGATTGCCATACCGACTAGGCTGTCACCATTTCTGAGCGACATTGCCCGAACACCACGGGTCGCCCGACCCAAAGGACGGAGCTGCTCATGATTAACTCGAAAGTGAATCGATCGGCCTAGACTCGATCCAATGATGATACTGTCATCGACTCGCGACAACCGCACCCATCGGAGTTGATCGCCTTCTTCCAAAGAAATCGCAATCAACCCATTCGTCCGAATGTTGCTAAACGCTGAAAGGGCAGTTTTCTTGATGTAACCTTTGTTGGTCAACATCACCAGATACTCGTCGTCTGAAAACTCTGAGACCGAAATGACAGAGGTAATTTTCTCTTCGTGTGGAACGGTGAGCAGTTGAACGATCGGAGTCCCACGCGAAGTTCTCGACCCAAGGGGAATTTGATAGGCTTTCAGCGCGTATACAACTCCACGATCGCTAAAGAACAACACACTATCGTGGTCACAACAGCTAATGAAGTGTTCAACCGCATCGTCTTCCTTCATCTTCGCCCCGGATTTCCCGCGGGTTGCCCGGCTCTGTGCTTCAAAAGTACTGATCGGCATCCGCTTAATGTAGCCTTGCTCGGTGACGAGAACGATCGATTTCTCGTTCGCGATGAGATCAATATCTCCCAACTCATCTTCTGATTGCTCGATCACCGTTCGCCGTGGCGTTGCATGGGTTGCTTTAAGCTGCGTTACCTCAGTCGTAATGATTTCTAAAATCCGCTCGCGTCTTGCCAAGATATCTAACAAGTCTCGAATTTGAGCTTGCAAGTCTTCATGTTCTTGCTCGATCTTTTCCGCTTCTAACGCAGTCAAGCGTCGCAATTGCATTTGCAGAATGGCATCCGCTTGCGATTCAGAGAGCGAATACGTCTCAATCAATTGCTGCTTCGCAGTAGCAGTATCCGCTGCACTCCGAATCAGAGCAATAATGCCATCCAGATTCGACAAGGCAATTAACAACCCTTGCAAGAGATGATCGCGTTCTTCTGCCTTGCGAAGTTGATACTGAGTCCGACGAGTAATCGCCTCAACCCGGAACTCTAAGAACACCGTCAAAAACTGCTTCAAGGTCAACAGCTGTGGCTCGCCATTAACGAGCGCCAGCATATTTGCCCCAAAATTGGCTTGAATCGGAGTCTGCTTATAAAGATTGTTCAGGACAACACGCGGATAAGCGTCTCGCCGCAGTTCAATCACAATCCGCATCCCATCGCGATCGCTCTCGTCGCGCACATCAGAAATGCCTTCAATCTTGCGATCGTTGACCAATTCTGCAATTCGCTCAATCAGCGCTGCTTTATTGGTTTGATACGGCAATGCGGTAATGATGATTGCGTCTTTATCGGGTCGTCCCCGTTGCTCGATTGTTTCGATCGCAGCAACACCGCGCATTGTGATTGATCCACGTCCCGTCGTATAAGCTTCACGAATTCCAGTGCGTCCTAAAATCTGCGCTCCCGTCGGAAAATCAGGCCCTGGAATGTACTGCATCAAATCCAAATCCGTCAAATCTGGATTCTCAATCAATGCCACCAACCCATCAATCAATTCCCCTAAATTATGAGGCGGAATGTTGGTTGCCATCCCAACAGCAATCCCGGCTGAACCATTCAAAAGCAGTTGCGGGATTCGTGAAGGGAGAACCGTTGGCTCTTGAACGGAACCATCAAAGTTATCTGCAAAGTCAACCGTTTCCGATTCGATATCTTGCAGCAGCGAATAGGCTGTCAAAGAGGTCAAACGACATTCGGTATATCGCATTGCCGCAGGTGGATCGTTATCGATCGAACCAAAGTTGCCATGCCCATCGATCAGAGGCGATCGCATCGAAAAGTCCTGCGCCATCCGCACTAACGCATCGTAAACCGCTGTATCACCGTGCGGATGATATTTACCCAACACTTCCCCGACGACACGGGCGCATTTTCTGAACGGTCGATCGTGGGTCAGCCCCAATTCGTGCATTGCGTAGAGAATGCGACGATGCACAGGTTTCAGCCCATCTCGTGCATCGGGTAGCGCTCGCCCCACAATCACGCTCATCGCGTATTCCAGGTAAGACCGCTGCATTTCGTTGCGTAAATCGGTTGGAATAATCCGATCTTGAGGCGGTTCCTGGGAGAATGTCATACGGAGACTCCGAAATACTTTTGTACTACTTTATGAGCGAAAAAAGATGCCTAGAAAGTATACCTGCTTCGCCTCATATTGGGACAATTTTAGCACAAATTCATAAATGGGATCAGGGCTGAAATTCCCATGAAATCTAGGGTTTCCGCAGTTTATTTTAATATCGCTTCTAATGCCTGTTTTACCGTTGGATAAGCATACTCGAAGCCGGATTCTAGAGTACGCTTCGGCAAGACTTGCTGTCCTTCGAGAACCACGATCGCACCATCCCCCAACATTGCTTCGAGTGCAAATCCCGGCACAGGCAACCAAGACGGACGATTCATCACCTGCCCTAATGTGTTTGTCAATTCCGCCATT
Source organism: Leptolyngbya sp. UWPOB_LEPTO1 (assembly GCF_017302695.1). NCBI lineage: Bacteria > Bacillati > Cyanobacteriota > Cyanophyceae > Leptolyngbyales > Leptolyngbyaceae > Leptolyngbya > Leptolyngbya sp. UWPOB_LEPTO1. Next base: position 88,032 of record NZ_JAFLCJ010000022.1, read on the forward strand.
TTCACAGGAGTTGGAGCCGTTGCATTGTAAACGCCTTCCATACCTGAAGTGAGTGCCCGAATGATCAAGCTCACCAAATCTTCCCGATGAATCCAAGAGAACCATTGTTTTCCTGAGCCAATCGGTCCACCTGCAAACATTTTGAACGGAGCCAACATTTTTCCAAGCGCCCCGCCATTTTCTAAAACAATCCCAATTCGGAGAATGACGAGCCTCGTTCCGCTCTCTTTCACTTTGTTTGCTTCTGCTTCCCAAGCCCGACAAACTTCAGCTAAGAAATCCTGCCCTGATGCACTATTTTCATCAAAGCTAGCTGTTTCGCTCGTGCCATAGAAACCGATCGCTGAAGCATTCACAAGCACTGAAGGTTTTGGATTAGCTTGTGCGATCGCATTTACCACATTCTGTGTGGTCAAGGTTCGACTTTCGAGCAATGTTTTTTTCAATTCAGGAGTCCAGCGATTTTCAGCGATCGGCTCTCCCGCCAAATTCACAACACCATCACATCCTGCAATCTTAGACTGCCAATCTCCTGCTTCCTTCGGACTGTAAGCCACAATTTCCAGATTCTCAGACTTTGGCAACACTCGTTCAGCACTACTTCCATTTCGAGTAAATGCCACCACTTGATGATTCTCCGCCAACAATCTTTCTACCAACCGACTTCCAACAAATCCGGTTGATCCTGTCACTGCAACTTTCATAGCTATTCAAGGCGAAACGTCCATCTGCCAGTATATCGGAGGGAAAGTGATCGTACTTTAAGTCTTACTCAATCTAACTCCAGCAGCTTCAACTCAAGCCTTTGTACCTGAAGAAACGATGTCTTTGGCAACCAGCGATCGCATCTTCAATCAAGCGATGAGTCAAGTATATGGCTGCTCTCTTTCCTGATCATCTGTAATAGTTTAATTCTCCTGTTTCCCATACATGCATGGAAATAAGCAAAAACATACAAAGAGAGCTTCCCAAAACTTATCTTAGGAAGCTCTCTTTGTTTTGAATGATACCCTGGCGGTTAGCTATTTTGACAGGAGGCTACCCTCCAACTATCGTCGCCGCAAATGCGTTTCACCACTCAGTTCGGGATGGATGAGTGTGGGTCCACATCGCCATCACCACCAGGAAA